>DAOPYU010000320.1:0-5471 GCA_035353095.1 Candidatus Sumerlaeota bacterium
ATCGCCGCCGTACGGGTGTACGACCGCGCGCTTTCCGCCGCGGAAGTGAAACAGCAGGCGGAAACGAAGCCGGAGGCGAAAGGGGCGCTGTCGGGTGTCGTGGGCGAGTGGGTGCGCCCGAAGCTGCCGGTCACGTCCGACCAGAAGTTCGACTTCCCGCGCGGCCTCACGGTCGAGGCGTGGATCCGTCCGGAAGCGGGATCGGTGGGGCGGATCGTGGACAAGATCACCCCCGGCGGCAGCGACGGATTCCTGCTGGACACCCATCCCGGCAACGCTCTGCGCTGGATTGTGGGGACGGACACGATCAAGTGCGACCTGCCCCCGAGCGCCGAGTGGGTCCATGCCGTGGCGACGGTGGGCGAGGACGGCCTGCCCTCGTTGTATGTCAACGGCGCGCGCACGGCTGGCAGCGGAGCCGACTCGGACGGAGTGACCGTGAACGGCGCGCAGGCGGGACCCGGCAAGCCGCTGACCCTGTGGTACCGCCGCCCGGCGGCGCAATGGACCGACGCGTCCCCCATCGGCAACGGACGGCTTGGCGGCATGGTCTGGGGCGGCGCAAAGAAGGAACGCATTGACCTCAATGAGGACACCCTCTGGTCGGGCGAGCCGTACAACAACCTCAACCCGAAAGGGCTGAAGTCGCTGCCGGAGATCCGCCGGTTGATCGTCGCGGGAAAGAACACCGAGGCGCAGCAACTCGTCGAGCGCGACATGAACGGGAAATACAACCAGAACTACCTGCCGCTCGGCGACCTGACGATCGAGTTTCCGGTGGCGGGCGAAGTTTCCGACTACCGGCGCGAACTCGACCTCGAACAGGCTGTGGCCCGGGTTCAGTTCGAGCACCAGGGGGTTCGGTACACGCGGGAAATCTTCGCCTCGAATCCGGCGCAGGCGATCGTCGTGCGACTCACCAGCGACCAGCCCGGCAAGATTTCCTTCAATGCCGCGCTCGGGTGCCAGCTGCACCACACCACGAAGGCGGAGCAGGACTTCCTGCGCCAGAGCGGCCGTTGCCCGGCCCACTCCGACCCGAGCTACTACGGGAAATCCATCGTGTGGGACGACGCGCCGGACGGCAAGGGGATGCGCTTCGAGACGCGGCTCGTGCCGGTCCACCAGGGCGGGCGCGTCACGATCACCGACACCGGCATCGTCGCGGAAGGGTGCGACAGCGTGACCCTGCTCCTGGTGGCGGCGACCAGTTACAACGGTCCCGACAAAAGCCCGAGCCGCGAGGGGCGGGACCCCGCGAAACTCTGCGACGACACCCTCGCCCCCCTGGCCGGTCAGCCGTATGAGAAGATCCGTCAGGCCCACGTGACCGATCACCAGCGCCTCTTCAACCGGGTGACGCTGGATCTGGGCCGTTCCGCCGCGGACGAACGTCCGACCGATGTGCGGCTGAAGGCGTACCAGCCCGGCCAGGACCCCGCGCTGGCGGCCCTGTATTACCAGTTCGGCCGCTACCTGCTCATCGCGGCCTCGCGCCCGGGGACGCAGCCGTCGAACCTGCAGGGCATCTGGAATCACCAGATGCAGCCCCCCTGGTCGGCCAACTGGACGTTGAACTGCAACGCCCAGATCAATTACTGGCCCGTCGAGACCGCCAACCTGGCCGAGTGTCACCTGCCGCTCATAGACCTGACCACCCAGCTCAGCGTGGACGGACACAACATCGCCCGGAACTTGTACGGCGTGGACGGGTGGGTTGCGCACCACAACACCGACATCTGGCGTCAGGCCGGACCGGTCAGCGGCAGCGCGGTGTGGAGCATGTTCCCCGTCGGCGGCGCCTGGCTGTGCCAGCACGTCTGGGAACACTACGCGTTTTCCGGCGACACCGAATATCTGCGGCGCGTCTGGCCGGTGCTCAAGGGCGCGGCGCGGTTTTACCTCGATTATATGATGGAGGAACCCTCCCACGGCTGGCTCGTCACCGCGCCGGACACCAACTTCGAGAACCCCTTCAAAAAACCGAACGGCGAGACCGGCTGTACCTGCATGGGCGCGACCGCCAGCATGGAAATGGTGCGCGAACTGCTCCAGAACTGCGCCCAGGCCACACGGGTGCTCGGTACCGACGCCGAACTGTGCGCCGAGATCGAAAAGGCGCTCCCCCGGCTCCCGCCCCTGCAGGTCAGCCCCACGACCGGCGAACTGCAGGAGTGGCTCGAGGACTGGCAGCGCACGGCGGAGTGTCAGGTCCTGTCGAGCTGGGGCGCGATCTGTGGCACGCAGATCACCCCCCGGGGCACACCGGAACTGGCCGCGGCCCTGCGGAAAATCTTCGACACGAACCCGTGGTGGAAAAACGGCAACACGGGCAGCTGGCAGGGAGCGTTCCAGGCCAACGTGTACGCCCGCCTCGGCGATGGCGACATGGCCCTGAACGTGCTCGACATGCACCTGCGGCGCAGCGTGAACCCGAACCTGACGGCCCACTTCAAGAACGCCGGGTCCGAGTTCCAGATTGACGGCAACCTGGGCCAGACCGCCGCCGTCGGCGAGATGCTCCTGCAGAGCCACACCGGCACGATCGAACTGCTCCCGGCCCTGCCGAAGGCGTGGTCCGATGGGAAAGTCACCGGCCTGCGCGCCCGGGGAAACGTCACGGTGGACATCGAGTGGAAGGACGGGAAAATCACCCGTTACCGCCTCGCCTCGCCCGAGCCACGCGACGTAAAAGTCCGGGTAAACGGCGAGACCCAGACGGTCAAGACGGAAAGAATCTGATCCGGGATTCCATCCGGAAGTACTCCAGTCCCCGCGCTCTTGTCCCCTCTCCTGTGAAAACCGATTTCGCGGATTTCACAGGAGAGGGGGTTTCATTTTTCTACCTCCACTCGTTCTCAACGAGACCGGAAAATTGATTGCATTCCCCCCTGCGCCGGTTCATATTGGGACCATCAGGTGAAACGAGGACGGGCTCCGGGAGGGACAGGCGCCTGTCTGGAAAATTTGAGTGGGGCGATTCTGCCAGAAACTTGAGTCGTATTCTTCGGTGACAATCTGTTCCGCGGAGAATTGGACGTATTCCTGTCGCGCCGGAAGGCGGGTTTTTCACCGGGGAGAAATCCTCGCCTGCGGGTTTCCAATAAATCGAACGAAAGGGCATGCTCATGGAGACGCAATCGCCGGAAACCAGTTGGTCGTCCGTGGCGCTGGAGGAGGGGGTTTCTGCCATTCCTTCCCTGCGATTCTCGCTTCCCTTCGTTCTTCCCGTGATCCGGTCCATCGTGTATTCTTTGCTGGTTTCGGGCGTCCTGTTTGGCGCCGCCTACGCCTGGAAACTGGGGACGGTTTTCAATTTCTTTCCCCGGTTCGGATTCTCTCTCTTTCCGGCCATTCTTTCCTACGCGTTCCTGATCGCCACGGCGCGGCACATCCGGGCTTGCGGGGCCTTTTCCTGCATGGCCGGTATGATGATCGGCATGACGATGGGGATGGTGGGAGGGTTCCTTGTCGGCTATTATGTGGGGGCCACCAACGGCATGTTCGTCGGCAGCCTGTTCGGCCTGATCATCGGGATCGGGGCGGGCGTGTGGCTGGGCGCGCGGTATGGGGTTATGGGGTTCATGGAAGGGGTGATGGCCGGATTCATGAGCGGCCCGATGGGCGCCATGACCGCCGTCATGCTCCAGAACGACCAGGTTCCGATCCTGGGGGTTCTCTTCCTGGGGATCGGCGTGGTGATCCTGGGCGCCTTGAACTATATGGCTTTCGTCGAGAAACGGGGCGAGGCGGTCCGGGAGACGGAAAGCCATCTCCTGACAGTCGTGCTCTCCCTCGCCCTGACGGCGGGGACGATTTATCTCATGGTGTATGGACCCGGCAGCCGGTCCTGCGCGTGTCACACCACGGCTTCGGACCGGACGGTTTCCGGGCAAATGGAACAATCGTTCCTCCCGGCGGTCCCATCCGACACAATCGAGGCGGCATGAGCCTCATTGAAAGGACACGGCGAACATCCGCCGGTCGAGGACCTCGCATCGTTTCCAAACACAGAAAACCGGACATGAGGCAAACATGGGCGATTTCAGGAAGGTCACACTCCCCATCACGGGCATGCACTGCGCGAATTGCGCGGGAACGATCGAGCGGAATATCGGGAAAATGGCCGGTGTTCAGGAAGCCCGCGTGGACCTTGCTGGGGAAAAACTGTTTGTGACATTCGACCCGATGCAGATTGGGGAACGGGACCTGGTCGCCGGTGTCCGGCAGGTCGGTTTCGGGGTGGCCCTGGGCAAAACCGACATGCCCGTGATAGGGCTGCGGACCCCTGCCGATGCCGTCACTCTGGAAGAACGGATTTCCGCTCAGACTGGAATTGTTGCCGTCAGCGTGAGTCCTGAGACGGGCCAGGTGTCACTGGAATTCATTCCCGGTCTGATTCGGATCGGTGACTTGACGGAAGTGATTCGGGAGGCCGGTTTCGACCTTCCCCGGGCGTCCGAACCGGAGACGTTCGACGATGCGGAAGCCCGGGCGCGCTTCGCCGAAGTGCTTGAACAGAAGCGGCTGCTCATTCTCGGCCTCGTTCTGACGATCCCCCTGATCACGTTCAGCATGGCGCGCGATTTCGGCCTGATGGGAGGCGGCGCCTTCGATCAGTTCGCAATGCTGATCCCCGCCACGCTGGTTCAGTTCATCGTGGGCTGGCAGTTCTATGTCGGCGCGTATCGGAGTCTGCGCGCCGGGGACGCCAACATGGACGTCCTGATCGTACTGGGTTCGTCGGTGGCGTACTTTTCCAGCCTGGCCGTGACCCTCGGGCTGATCGAAAGCCCGAACGTCTATTTCGAGACGGGCGCCGCCATCATCACGTTGATCCGCCTGGGGAAATACCTCGAGACACGCGCCAAAAGCAAGACGTCCGAGGCATTGAAGGCGTTGATGAACCTGCAGGCCAGGACCGCCCGGGTGGTGCGGCAGGGCGCCGAGGTGGAAATCCCGGTCGAGGACGTGGAGGTGGGTGACACGGTGGTCGTGCGTCCCGGGGAAAAGGTGCCGGTGGATGGGCTGATCTGCGAGGGAAGTTCCGCCTTCGATGAGTCCATGATTACGGGCGAGTCCATGCCGGTGTGGAAGACGCCCGGCCACGAAGTGATCGGCGCGACCCTCAACCGGGAGGGCCTGGTCAAGTTCGAGGCGACGAAGGTTGGGAAGAACACCGCGCTGGCCCAGATTGTGCGCCTCGTTCAGGAAGCGCAGGCCAGCAAGGCCCCGATCCAGAAACTGACCGACGAGATTGGCCGGTACTTTGTCCCGATCGTCATCGGGCTGGCGCTGGTGACTTTCTTCGGGTGGATCTGGGTCGCCCGCATCGACTGGATCGGCGCGATGCTCAACGCGATCGCGGTGGTGGTCATTGCCTGCCCCTGCGCCATCGGTCTGGCGACCCCGACCGCGGTCCTGGTGGGCACGACCCGGGGCGCCGAGAACGGGATTCTGTTCAAGAACAG
>DAOPYU010000321.1:0-5469 GCA_035353095.1 Candidatus Sumerlaeota bacterium
CAGGAAGATGGCATCAAAATTCTGATCGAAGAGGAGTTGATGCAGGCTTTCCGTTTTCCGCGCGGCGATTTCGCTCTGGCGACGTACCACGGTGTTGCGCAGGGTCAACAGGAGTCCCCGCAGAGTCCGGTCTTTGAACCGGTTGATCAGAAGACCCTCGAGGTTTGTGGGCAACCCCTCCTTGTGTTTGAAGCCACACTCGAATCGGACGGTGCGTTCCGGGTGTTCGACGGCTTCCTGGATCGCCTTGCGCAGCGTTTCCTGGGCTGACTCGTCTTCCGCGAAGATCTGGAGACGCTGCCCCTGCAGTTCCGAAGAGCTGCGGCCCAGATGCAGGCGGACCGCTTGTGAGACGGCTCGGCAAACGCCATCCTTGGAAAGGATCAAGGTTGTGTCGGCCGACTGATCGAGGATGCGTTGATACAGAACGGTTTTGACACGGACCCGACGCAGACGGAAGAGTGCGTTGAGCAGGAGCAGAAGCAGGAGGCCGCACAGAACCGCGACGCCGATCAGCCAGTAGAGGGGGGGGCCTCCTTCTGTCGAGCGTACGTCAAAGCGGAGGTCTACCCACTGGCTGAAGGCCTCTTCGCGTTCCGTATCGGTCATCGAGGCGATGGTCTTGTTCAGAAGCGTGAGGAGTTCGGGCCAGTCGGCGCGGACCCCGAAGGCCATGGTCTGTTCAACCTCGCGGGTTTCTCCGGCGATTTTCAGGTTGGCGCCACCCACTTTGGACACGGTGTAACCGGCCGTGGCCCGGTCCGTCACAAAAATGTCCGCCTGCCCGCCCGCCACAGCTTCGACCGCCTCTCTCGCGTCTTTATAGAGGGTGATTTTCAGGTTTTTCTCGATCGCCGACAGTTTGTCCGGCAGGTTGTCCACTTGCGCGAGCGCCACATTTTTGCCCGCCAGCGCTTTGATTCCGGAAAGCACGGGTGAGTCGAGTCGGGTGACAAATACCAGTGGGAGTCGCGCATAGGGATCGGTCGCTTTGAGTTCCGCCGGGAGTGTTTTTTCCCCGGGGATGCAGAGCGCCACATCGAGACGGTGCTGAACGATTCGCGTCTGGATCTGGTTGGCCAATTCGGCCGGATTCGCTTCGGGCAGTGGGGCTACCTTGAGGCGCAGGCCGGTCCGTTCTTCCACCAGGTGGACCATTGCCCCCCCGATGCCCTGCAGTTCGTCTTCTCCTGATAGGTTTTCAAAGGGGGCATGCCCGGCATTGACGCCAAGGCGGACGGTTCCGTGGGCTTGCAGCCAGATGGTTTCCTTCGGGGTCAACGTGAGACTGGTCGGCATATCGCGCCAGTAACGGAGCTCCGCATCGGCAATCCAGCGACTCTCCATCTGGAGCAGTTTGGCGGTGGGGACCGGTTGCAATCCCCGTTCGGTTTCGGTGATCAGGTCGTTGCGTTCCGGCAGGGCGGCCAGGTGCAGGCCGGCAGAACAGAGTTCGGTGTCGGAGCGTTCAAATTCGCTGGCCAGGCCGGTGCGCGCCAGATGGTTTTCCGCCACGGCGCTCAGGGTGGCGAATGCCCGGGTCTTGCCTTCCCGGGTGGCCGAGACGGCCTCCTCGATCCGGTCGAACGGGACCCGCTGGGCGGTGGGCGCGTGCTGTTGCAGCCAGCGGTCGCACGCATCGTCACGCAGGACGGCAATGGGTTGATTTGCAAGGGCTTGAGGCTCGGTACTCAGGGGCTTTCCGGCGGGGCAAAAGAGGTGACAGGGAGCGAAGAAGAGGTCTTTGCCGATGACGATCCGGGCGGGATCGTTTCCGCCGAGTCGCACCGGGCCGAAATACAGGTCGGCTTCGTTGCCTTTGAGGCGTTCGAGGGCGTTGGCGGGGGAAGTGGCGGCGCGGAAAGCGACGGTTCGGTTGTTGGTGGTTCCCCAGAGCGTCCAGAACGCGGCGCTCAGACCGATGGGACGGCTCGAGGAATCGAGCAGGGAGTAAGGCGCCAGATCCCGGTCGAGCAGGAGGGTCAGCGAGGCGGAGGCGCTGGTCTGAGCGGTGTTCATCCAGCGGCCGACCAACTGACTGCGCTCTTCCGTACTGATCTTTCCGACCGCCGCATTGAACCGTGCGATCAAGTCGGGCTGATTCTTGGCGAGGGCTGGACGCAGGATTCGCGTGATGAGGGGGTGGTCCACCTGGTGGCGGAACTGGTTGAGGACCCCTTTTTGTGCCAGCAGCCGCAGAGCCGTCGGCGTATTGTCCACAAAGACTCGGATTTCCCCTTTGGCCACCGCTTCATAGAGCGCCGCGCGATTGGGATAGGGAACCAGCGCCAGACCGGCCAGGGGGTCGCGCAGGGCCGTGTCGGTCTGATCCGCCTCGATCACTCCCACCCGGTAGGGTTTCAGGTCGGCCAGCGAGGTCACACCGGGGAGGGATTCGTGAAAGAAACAATGAACCGGCGTAGCCCAGACCGGTTCTCCAAAATCGAGTTGGGTGGCCCGCTGGGTGTCGCTCCAGGTGCCTGCGTGGAAATAACCTGGGTTTCCCAGCACATAGGGGATGGCCTTATCGGCGGAAAGCGGGAGAAAGGTGACTTCCAGTCCGGCTTTCTGACCGGCCAGCCGCCAGAACTCGACCAGAAATCCCGAGGGTTTCCCATCCGGTGTCATGAATTGAAAGGGAGTGCCGTCGTCTTCAAAAACGACCTGAAGGCGGTTTGGAGGCGGAGTGGGTTGGGGGGGAACTGCGGGTTGTGTCTGCGTGGAGGCCGACGTCGTCAGAGGCAGGGGAGCCGGTTCCGTGGGTTGGGCCGGTTCCTGAGCCAATACCCTACCGGTCTGACCAAGCAACCAGAATAGAATCAGGAGAAAAAGCGGAAGTTTGAGAAAAGGACTCCGGGTCATCAGCGCTTACGCTCCAGCAAACCATCGAAAATGCCCAGGAGGGTGTCGCGCAAAGCGGGTGGGGCGCCGATCATGGCCTGACGGGCCGATTCCATCAACTGGTGACAGAATGCCTGACCGGCCTCCACGGCTTTGTATCGGGAAAAGAGTGCCTGGACGGTCTGAATGTGTTCGGGCAGGGTTTCCTCGCGTGGCAGATCGAGAATACGGAAGAGTTCGGCCCGCTCGGCCTCGGTCGCGTTTGAGGCTGTATGTGCCACCAGATAGGACCGTTTCCCCTCCCGGATATCCGATCCAACGGCCTCGCGGCCTTTGCCGGTGGTGAGATCAATGGTGTCGTCCACAATCTGGAACACCGGCCCGACGTAGCGTCCCAGGTTTCGGATCGCCTGAAGGGTCTGGGTTTCCGCGTGGGCGATGCGGGCGCCGCCGATCATGGGCGCCGCCAGGTAGTAGCCGGTCTTGTGGGTCACGATATCAAGGTACTGGTCGAGGGTGATGGAATCGCAAGCCAGGGCGTTGATGTCCTGGGCCTGACCGACATGGGTGTGGTCGAGCGTTTCCAGCAGGAGTTTGAGCAGATCTATGCGCAATTGCGGGGACAGCGTATCCCGGAGCAGAAAGGCCTCGAACACCTTGGTGTAGAGGTAATCGCCGATGTTGATGCCGTGTGCCAGCCCGTACTTTTTCCAAACGCTCGGGCGTCCCCGTCGGAAGGCGTCCCCGTCTTCGATATCGTCATGGACCAGAAAAAAGTTGTGCATCAATTCCACGGACAGGGCGAACGGAAGCGCGTCTTCGACCTTGCCGCCGAGTGTTTCACAGGTGATCAGGCACAGCGCCGGGCGGATGCGTTTTCCCCGGATGGCGGGATCGGTCTGATCGAGTCCGAGCGCGTAGAGCAAGCCTTCGTGCAGGTTGGGCACGGGAGGACTCTGGCGCAGAAAATTTTCCAGCGCCTGATCTACAAGTGTGCTCTTTTCATCCAGATTCCGGGCCAGCTCCGCGTTCATTTTATCCACCTCTCCATTCCCGAGCATCTTATTGAATGCCTGGGGGACGTGCAACAGGATTCTCTTTACGGTTCCACCCTGTTTGCTGTAAATTCTGAAGTTGGGACGTTTTCTGTCGTCTGGCGTGATTTTTCGATGATCCTTCGAAAACTGCGGTTACGCGAACAAGTCGTTTCGAATCAGGCGAACTTAAGACACCCGGAGGGTGAGTCCCGGGGAAAGAAGGCTGCGTTGGAAGAACGAGAAATGCGGGAGAAAGCGCCAACGGCGCGATCTTATACCCGCCTGGGGCATCGCCCCAGGAAAATGGATCGGTTTATTCCCGCAAGGGCTGAAAGCCCGTACTATTCAGCCGTTTTGTCCTTTTTCTATAGATCGGGCCTTCAGCCCTTATGTAGAGAAATGGACACCAATCCTGGGGCGACGCTACGCTTGCCCCAGGCGGGTATAAAATCCCGCGCCGTTGGCGCTCCACGGCGGTTTTTGGAAGAAAGGTTCAAGTCCTGTGTCCCCCACTGATTCTCTTCCCGATTCCCGGCTTTCCGCCCTGTTGAAACAGGCCTGGCACGACCAGGCGTCCGATGTGCATATTCGCGAAGGAGAACCGGTGTATCGCCGGATTCAAGGCGATCTGGAACCGATGGCCGAGGTGATTGCGGATCGCGTGGAAATTCGCGCGCTGGTGGATCCTCTGATGCGTCCCGATCAGTTGGAATCGTTCGAGCGGTCCCAGGAAATGGATTTCGCCTGCCAACTGCCGGGATTGTGCCGGATGCGCCTGAACCTCTTTGTCCAGCGTCACCGACTCTGTGTGGCCATCCGCCTTCTCCCGGAGAAAATCCCTTCGATGAAGGAAATCTACCTGCCCAAGGCGTGCGAGTATTTCTGTTCTCTGAAAAAGGGACTGGTTCTGGTGACCGGTCCGACCGGATCGGGGAAAAGTACCACGATTGCGGCCATGCTGGACGAAATCAACACCAGCCGTGCCTGTCATATTCTGACGATCGAAGATCCGATCGAATATGTCCATACGAACAAGCGGGCGATGGTGAGTCAGCGCGAGGTCGGGGACGATTCGGCCTCGTTCGTCGAAGCGTTCCGCCGGGCGTTGCGCCAGGACCCCGATGTGGTGCTTCTGGGCGAAATGCGCGACACGGAAAGCATGGAGATCGCGCTGACGATGTCCGAGACAGGGCATCTGACGTTTTCAACCCTCCACACAGGCGAGGCGGCGCAGACCATTTCGCGTATCGTGAACGCTTTCCCGGCGCATCGTCAGGACACGGTCCGGACGCAACTGTCCACCTGCCTGGCCGGGATCATTTCCCAGCAGTTGATTCCGCTCAAGAACAAGACCGGTCGGGTGGCCGCGCGTGAGGTGCTGGTGGTCAACCGCGGGGTGGCCAACCTGATCCGCGAGAACAAACTCGAACAGATCACGACCGCGATGCAGACCGGTTCGGGCGACATGATGTTCACGATGAACTACTCGGTCGGGCATCTCTACAAGAGTGGGTTCATTTCTTATGAAGAGGCTTCGCAGGCGGCGTTCGACCGGCGCGAGTTTCAGAGCAAGCATGCGCCGGCGGGGTGA
>DAOPYU010000322.1:0-2080 GCA_035353095.1 Candidatus Sumerlaeota bacterium
ACCCGGTAGTTGATGGCAAAGAGCCGGGCCACGGCCATTGAATCGTACCCGCACACGTCGAGAAGTTTCTCATAGGCGCCATAGACCACCGGATGGTAACCGTAAACCGTCCGCACCCCATTGATCAGAGGCCAGTTGCTCAACTCGTTCCCCTCGTCCATCAACCCGGGCAGGAGGGAATCACCCGCATCGGCCCGGATCGCCCGGTGGGTCCATTCGGTCCGGATGGTCTGTTCGTAGGCCTCGGTATCTCCCTTCGGGAGAAAGCGCCGCGCCTCACTCAGGGGGTCGAGCACCGCCACTCCCAGCAACGTGAGGAACAGACACGCCTCGAGGCCTGGAAGGCGGTTTTTTTTCGTGCGATTGAACAGCAACAGCCCCAGCAGAACACTTCCCAACCCGAAGAACAACAGCCCATGCTCGACCGACCGCATCCACAGGAGCGTGCGGGCCCGGTCGAGAAATTCGGCCTTTGTCGGGGCCATGAGCGGAATGCCGACTTCGCAGGTACGCAGCCCGCCCCAGACGGCAAATGCGCCAATGCCGGCCAGCAACAGCACCGCCAGCTTCGTTCGTACCGAGCGTCCGGCCGACCGTTCCGTCAGACGCCGCACCAACGCGTCTATCCCCAAAGCGCTGAGCGCGGAAAACGAAAAATGAGCCACGACCATAAACGTGGCAGGGGAGCGGAACCGGTTGAACCCCGGCAACCCGTGGAACAGGACCGAAAACAGAGAGGGACCTCCCGCCAGCGTGACATGTCCCACCGCCACCCAGAGGACCAACCCGCCAGCCCCCAGAAAAAACCACCGTGCGCGGCCCCGACCCCACCCCACGCCCGCCAGCGCCAGCAGAAACGCCCACACCCCGGCGTAATCGCTCACCAGCCGCTCGGGAGCGCTCCCTTCCACATCGGCATGCCACCGGCCCACATAGGGGAAGGGGAGCGGTTTATCGGACCGCAGGCCGGTGTTGAGCGCCAGCAGCTTGCGGGTTGAGTCGCCTCGGAAGGACGGCAATACCCGTTCGGCCAGTTCTTCGACTGGCAACGCCCCGGCGGCCGCTTCTTCGAACCGCAACCCGCCACTACCCCGGTTCGATTCCGCCGCCATGTCCAGACTCGGCAGCATCTGTGCCGCCGACAGTCCCACCGCCACCAGACCCGCCAGAACGACCCGCCCAGCCACTCCGCCCAGAACCCGTCCCCGCCCTCGGGAATTCTCAGACCCCCAGAGGGCGGCCGTTCCCAGATACCCCAGACACAACCCGAAAGTGGCATAGAAAATCTGCGTGTGGCTGGCCAGCAGCTGCAGGGCCCAGGCGATGCCCAGTCCCACCGTCCAGCGCCACCGTCCGTCCCGCCTCAACATCACACAGGCCGCCAGCGCCCACGGCAGCCACCCGATGGCCTCGACCTTCTGGAGATGACCGGGAAATGCCAGTGTCAGGGTGTGTCCGCCGGACTCGTAGAGCAGGGCGGCGGCCAGCGCCACGGAGAACCGCAACCCCCAGACGCGGGCAAACGCGAAAAACCCGACCCCGCCCAGAGCCACCCCAAACGCCAGCCGACCCGCCAGCGCCACCGCCGTCGGCAACAACGGAAACAGCCAGGCGGGCGGGTAGAACGGCGAAAAGGAAAAACTCGCCACAAAGGGATACCCCCCGCCGAACAGAAACGGATTCCAGAGGGGCAAATGGCCGGTGGCAAAGAAAGACTTCCACCCCCACTCCCAGCGCAGGTATTCGGTGGCCACCACATCGTTGGCCGAAAGCAGAACCTCTGGATTCCAGTAATCCCAGAGAAAGAGAACCGCCAGTGCGCCACAAGCCCCGGCCGCCCCGATCCATTCAAACCAGGGGGAATGACAAACGGAACCGGCCGGGCCGACTCCTTCTTCGCGCTCCGAGGCCGTTGCATCCTCACATGGGGGGGTCTGAATATCCAACATCCCGCCGGTTCCTTCTGATGCTGTCATGAGTTCCTGAATCGCCGCGAACCGAGATAATTTTCAGCCACAAAAAGGCACAGAAGACACAGGAATTTCCTGTTTTGTGCCTCATGTGTTTACAACAAGCGGTC
>DAOPYU010000322.1:2180-5461 GCA_035353095.1 Candidatus Sumerlaeota bacterium
CGTCCGATTGGACGGGCCGCTCGAGCACATTCCAGAACCGTCCGACCGAAACCGTGTGGTGCGCGTCGGAATTCGTCACGGTCCGGAATTTCAGCCGCGTCACCAGCGCCTCGGCCTCCGAGCGGTCCAGCACCACCATGTTCGACGAATTGATCTCGACTGCGTCGGGCCGGAAACGCTCGATATCCACCCGCAACCCGTCGTGGAACCGATAGGGGTGGGCCAGAATCAGGGCGCCCCCGTTCTCCCGGACAAACGCATGGAGTCGGGGCCAGTCCCACCGCTCGCGCTCGAGGCGGCTGTCCTGAATCCCGAACACCAGAATATGTTCCGATTCCACGTCCAGTTCGATTCCGGCGAAAATTCGAAACGGGGCGTATCGGACGTTGAGTTCGGCCAGATGCGCGGGCGGAACCAGCCGGTTGTGATCGCAGAAGGCCATGCCTTCCAGTCCGGCCTCGAGGGCCGCTTCAATCATTTCCGTTTCACTCGACAAGGCACAACCGGAACGTTCACAGGCATGTACGTGCAGATCAACTCGCATTTCGGGGGAAACAAGGCCTTCCGTTTCAAGGTCTGGATTGTTGCCTCGGAGGGGCGATCACTCCACCAGGTCGAATCCCGCCAGATAGGCCAGGCGAATGGCCAGATTCAGGTCGCGCAGCACCCGGTCCTGATCGCGTCCAAACTTGACCTGCCCCTCGACGACCCGGTCGTACAACCCCCGGATATTGGCGGCCACCATCATCAGGCGCGCAATGCTCATCGGCACGTCGTTGCGCACGAGAATGCGCTTGAGATCGCCGAGAAAAGCCGCCAGTTCTTCCTCCTCGGGCATCAGCCGCACCAGGTGGTCGAACTGGTAACAGATGCTGCTGATCGGGTCGGCTTCCGCAGAGATGGCCGATTCGCTCAGCCGGACCCGGGCGTCGGGATCGAATTCCGGTAGGTCCCAGTCGAGGAACCGCGTACAGAACCCCGGAACCGGCTCATCCTGGAAAATCGGCAGAAACGCGTTTCCGTCCTCCGCTTTCTGCGGCAACATGGGCAAAAGCAGCGACGTATCGGGCAGAGTCCTCAAGTCCCCCCGCAACTGCTGGGTGAACTCGTTCACATTCGGCGAGTACCGGTCAAGAACCAGCGTTTCAACCAGGGAACGCTCGACCCAGGTTTTCCAGTGGATCAGCGGGGTGCGGTTTTTTTCGAGCCCCGATTCGGTACTCAACAGTCCCATCACGCGCATCGTGCGGCGCGCGCGCAAGACGCGCGTGCGCAGGTACGCCAGCGCCTCGTCCATCTGACTGGCCTGCCAATCGCTCCACCGGGCCACCAGCGATTGTTCGTGCTCGAAATCCAGGTCCACGGGATCGAATCCCAACTCGCGCAACGCCCCCTCCCGGCACGATTTGCAATAACAGTAGGGCAGGTTCCGGCTATCCCCCACCGTATAGAAGGGGTAGTGGCGCAAGTCAATCATCAACCCGTGGAAGGGGTAGTCCTCCATGAGCAGGGTCAGCGTGTCGCAGAGAAACCGGCGGTATTCCTGATTGGCCGGACAGCAATACTGACGCCTGACGGCTTCTTCCTCGAACCGCCGCTTGTGATCCGGGTGGCGCCGGGCCATCCAGCGCGGGTACTTGCGCGGCAGGGGAGGGCGGCGCCGCCCCGTCTGGTTCACATTGGCCAGATAGGGCTGGAGATTCAGAATCACGTCGAGCCCGTAGCGCCAGGCCGCGTCGAACGCCACCTCAAGCGGATCCCATTTACTGAAATCCGGGTGCTGACGACGCAACCCATATTGCGACCAGACGGGCGAGGAAAAGAGCGGATACCCATCGAGAAATCCCGGCAACGCCACGGCGTTCCACCCGTGATCGGCCAGACGGGCCAGGGCGGTCGCGAGCGTCTCGGCGTCGAAAACCCGCGAGGGTTCCAGGAGCGCCACCCGGGTTTGAAGAAGGGTCGGCGTCGGAACCGGATTGACGGCACAGGGAACTGCTTCATCTGGACAATCGCCGTCGTCTGCCACTGCCTCACTCCTCCCGTCCGTCTGCGCCGTGTCGGTTTTCCCTCAGGATTCTTTCCCGTCCTGAGAGAAGGGGGACCCCTTCCATCCATTTCTGTTACTATGCACCACTTTTCGCCCGGAAGTACACAAGAAACCACGGAGTGTATCCACTTCAACTGCCGACAAACCGGGCGTACAGACTGCGCGCCACGGTCGGATCGTCCACCTCATGGACAATCGCCCGCCCGTCGGGAAAGACGGTCAATCGGGCCTCGGACGAACGGAACTGCAACATGAATCCATCGAACGACACCTCGCCCACCCGCTTGAGCCGCTCGAGCAGCGCCGTGATCTCAAATGCCTCCATCGTGGCGGATGGCAGTACCTGCATCGCACCACGACCGCATACCTCCGTGGCCCGGGTCATCTGCGCGTCCCACGCCCCCTCGAGGTAGTCGAACCGGCCTTCTCCACACGCCGGACAAACGCTCTGGCCCCGAAAGACATCCGTCCTGACCGACCGCATCTCACCCGTCCAGACATCCAGTGTCCGCAGATCGCGGCAGACTGCGTCCCGGTTGCCCGAGAGGATCTTGAGCGCTTCGGCCACTTCGAGGGACGCGATCAGGGTCACGACCGGCCCGAGGACTCCCGCCGTATTGCAGGTGGGCGCCGTCCCCGCCGGGGGGGCACTTTCGAACACACACCGCAGGCAGGGCGTTTCGCCCGGCAGAATCGTCTGCGTCACCCCGTGGCTGGCGATGGCCGCGCCGTAAATCCAGGGAATTCTGTGCTTTACACACGCATCGTTGACCAGAAAACGGGTTTCCAGGTTGTCGAACCCGTCCACCACGACATCGGCGCCGTCAATCAGGCTCTCCACATTCCCCGGATTGACATCGGCCACCTGGGCCTCGACTTCCACCCGGGAATTGATCCGGGCCAGGTGAAGGCGGGCCGCTTCGGCCTTGGGCCGCTGGAGGGCCGCGTCTTCTTCGTCGAAGAGCATCTGGCGTTGCAGGTTGCTTTCCTCGACCCAGTCGCGGTCCACGATCCGCAGCCGCCCGACCCCGGCGCGCGCCAGCAGAGACGCGATGGACGTGCCCAGCCCCCCGCACCCGAGTACCACCGCCCGGCCGACGCCCAGTCGCTCCTGCCCCGCCGTTCCCACCGGGGGAAACAGAATCTGGCGCGAATACCGCAGATCGCCGTCCACGTCTCTCTCCTTAAGTTACCCTGAAAGAATTACATCAGAACCCCGAAAAACACAGCG
>DAOPYU010000323.1:0-5428 GCA_035353095.1 Candidatus Sumerlaeota bacterium
TGATCGCCGCGCGCGAACGGTTCCGGAAAGAAGGGTTTATCGTCGAAGGGTGCGTGACCCCCACCGCTGTCGGAAAACTGTCCAACGGGTGGAAGGAAATCTCCTGTTATACGGATATCCCCACGCAGGAAAATGTCGAGAAGATCTTCCGCACCGCCGCCGAACTCTTCGACGTGGTCATGATTGACGATTTCTGGTTCACCGACTGCTCGTGCAACGCGTGTCAGAAGGCCAAAGGGGACCAGACCTGGTCCCAGTACCGTCTGGCGCTGATGGACAAGGTCTCGCAGGAACGGATTCTCAAGCCCGCCCGGGAAGTCAACCCCAAGGTGAAGATTATCATCAAGTACCCCGAGTGGTATGACAAGTTCCACGAACGCGGCTACGACGTGGCGCACGAGTCGGAACTATTCGACTTCACCTGGATCGGAACGGAAACGCGCGATCCGGACAATGCCGAGTGGGGGAAAAAGCCGCAGTACAGCGCCTACTGGATTTCGCAGTGGGCCCTCGCGTTCAGCGGGGACAAGATGGGCGGCGGCTGGTACGACGCGCTCGGCACCACGCCCAAAACCTACGTCGAGCAGGCCCGCCAGACCATTCTGGGCCAGTGCCGCGAGAGCATGTTGTTCTGCTACAGCGTCCTGCACGGCAACCACGGCCCGCAGGACGCCGAGGCGCTGCGGACGGAAGTCCCCGGCCTGCTGAAACTCGCCGCCTTCGTGAAAGGGGAGAAAACGCGCGGGATCGCCACCTTCAAGCCGATGAACAGTGACTCCGGCCCGGACGTGTACCTCTTCAACTTCCTCGGAATGCTCGGTCTGCCGATGACCGCCGCCACCACGTTCCCCACCGACGCGCCGGCACTGCTCCTGACCACCCACGCCCTGGCCGACCCCGCCCTGGAGGCCGAATCGCTCAAAGCGCTGGCCGCCGGGAAACCGATCCTGATCACCAGCAGCCTGAAGGCCGCTCTGCCCGAAACGCTCCGGGCCAAATTCGACGCACCCCAGGTTCGCGTACTCGACCTGAAGACCCCACCGGAAAAGAAAGAGTCCTACGAAGTCCAGGAATCCGTCCGGACGCTCGACAAAATGCCACAGAAGGAACTGGACGCCCTGCGCGCCCCACTCCTTGCGGCGCTGGGCGTCACCCTGTCGGCCCCGGCCAAAGTGTCCCTTTATCTCTACGGAAACGACAAGTATGTCCTCGAGAACTTCAACGACGAACCGGTGACGGTGGAATTCTCGGCGAAAAACCAGTCGGCCTTCGAGCCGGTTCTGGCCCTGCCGACCGGCACACCGCTTCCGGCGATGAAGGCCGAACCGGGGAAACCGGCCCTCCGTCTCGACCTGCCGCCCCGCTCCCTGCTGGCCTTCAAGGCCGTGGCGGAGAAAAAGTGAGGGAGGCGTCTGCGGAACTCGGACACGCCGGGGACGGCACGATAAACCGCTTGAAAATCGCGCAGAGGCGCGGGGACGCAGAGAACCACAAGGAAACCTTTCCCCCGGAAATTCCAATCTCTTGATGAGTACGAAAGAGAATGCTGTTTTCGAGTGTTTCGTGTATTTCGTGGTTGAAAAAATCGGTTCTCGGGGGCCTGCAGATTGTCTGGTGGGATCGCGTGACGCAAAACATCCAACCCGCTGCCGGGCTGAGAAAATTTTGAAAGGGAATTCCTCCACATGACTTCTTCCAAACGCATTCTGGATCTTTTCCGCCTCGATGGCCAGGTGGCCCTGGTCACCGGCGGCGGGGGCGTGCTGGGCGCCACGTTTGCGCGCGCGCTGGCCGAGGCCGGCGCCACCGTCCACATCACCGACATCCGCCTCGAGGCCGCCGAGGCCAACGCAAGCGCCCTGCGCGCCGACGGCCTGGACGCCCACGCCCGGGCGCTCGACGTCCTGAGCCGCGAGTCGCTCGAAGCCGCGAGCGCGGAAATCGGACCGCTCGACATCCTCCTCAACGGCGCCGGAGGCAACCAGAAAGCCGCCACCACCGCGCCCGACAATTCCTTCTTCGACCTGCCCCTCGACGCGCTCGAGCGCGTCCTGGCGCTCAACCTGTTCGGCGGAGCGATCCTGCCCTCGCAGGTCTTTGGCCGCGCGATGCGCGACAAGGCCGAGGGCGGCGTGATTCTGAACATCGCCTCAATGAACGCCCTGCGCCCCCTGACACGCATCCCCGGCTACTCGGCGGCCAAGGCCGCCGTGGCCAACTTCACCCAGTGGCTCGCCGTCCACCTGGCCCAGGAGTACAACCCGAAGTTGCGCGTCAACGCCCTCGCCCCCGGCTTCTTCCTCACCGACCAGAACCGTTTCCTCCTGACTGATGAAAAGACGGGCGGCCTCACGCCGCGCGGCCAGACCATTCTGGCCCACACCCCGATGGGGCGCTTCGGCGTGCCCGAGGACCTGGCGGGCGCCACCCTCTGGCTCTGTTCGCCCGCGGCGGCCTTCGTCACCGGCATCGTCCTGCCGGTGGACGGGGGATTTTCGGCCTGCAGCGGGGTGTGATGGGACGTCGACTCCACAAATCGCCCGACTGGGGCTTTGATTCTTCATCCTGGGATTGAAGGATTGGAGAAAATCGGCTTGATCGAGGTTTTCAGTCCCCGGAGGGGACGACCGTGAGGTGCTTCGCAGGCTTGTAACCAGCCGGGGCCCCCCGGAGAGGCGCAGGGTGGCGACCTCACGAACAAGAAGATGAATTTTTGTCTCACTGGCTTCCGTTTTTCCTCCGCCCCGCCGGGGGGCTGAAAACCTCAAAAAATTCGATTCGCTCGAATCCTTCATGTTAAGGCTGAAGAATCAAGGGATTTTGGCTTGTCATCTCTTTTTATTTGACAGAAGTGAAGACCTTGGGCATACTGCCTTTCCGCCTGAGTGGCTCTGGTACTCCAGAGACGGATGCCCGGGCGGAAATGCGTGAATCAGAAGAGTGAGGGGGTGAGTTTCTTTGATTACTGTCATGGTGGACGACAGCGAGCCGATCGAAAAGGCGCTGAAGCGTTTCAAGAAAGAGTGCCAGAAGACCGGTATCCTGACCGAGCTGCGCCGCCGCGAGTTCTACGAAAAGCCCAGCATCACGCGCAAGCGCGCGCAGGAAGCAGCCGTTCGTAAGCATCGCCGCAAAATGCAGAAAATCAACAGCAAACTGGAGATGATGTAATTCTCCCCCTCGCGAATCGGACCGCTCGCGGTTCGATTCTTCTGAACATTTGAAAGCCTTTCACGAGCCGCCCCCAAACCGGGCGGCTTTTCTTTTTATCCGGAAAGGCCGTTCTCATGGAGGGCGGGCATCCTCGCCCGCCAGGAAGAAAAGCCCCGCTCGGACGTCCAACTCCGGTTAACCCCTGAAAACCGCAGTTGAATACCTCAGCCACGATTTTCCGGGGAGTTCTCCGCACCCCCGCGCCTCTGCGCGAGATCACTCGGCAGTTCTGTGTCCATATGACCCACCTCCATCCCCAATAGACCTGTGTCCAAATAACGCATCCCCCCACTGAATTGGGTCAGAATGACCCTCCCTCAAAGTCTCCTTCCCCTCCCGATTCCCCGGAGGACGGGACCTCCCCCCAAACCCACAATTCTCAAAAACACCTGATCATAGAAGAGTTGGGCTGACACCTCCCCATCCCCTCCGGTTTCCGCCGTTCTTCTTCAGCTGGGAAGATTCTGGCACGGCGTTTGATCACTAAAAGGGCAAATGCCAGGCAGGGACGCGGCAGAGGCGTCCGGAAGACCTGGAGCACTCAATCAAGCCCTCCGGGGCGGTTACCCGGAAGGGGAAATCAACACCAAGGAGGATCAGGATCATGACAGGAACATGGGAATGGTTTCGCGAGATGGATCGCATGCGGCGCGAAATGGACCGTCTGTTCGAGAATGTCGGGTTTAGCCCGACGGGGCGGCCCTTCCAGCGCTACTCCTTCCTGCCCGGCAGCGCGGCCCGGTCCTATCCGCTCGTCAAAGTGAGCGAAGACGCCGAGAACGTCTATGTCCAGGCGCTGGCGCCCGGCATGAACCCCGAATCGCTTCAGATTCAGACGGTTCGCAACCAGTTGACGATCTCGGGCGAGAAGGAAGCGTCGGCCGGCCAGGAAGTGCGCCCCGAGGCGTATCACCGCTGCGAACGGGCAGCCGGCAGCTTCATCCGCTCTTTCACGCTGCCCGCCGAAGTCGAACAGGAAAAGGCCGAGGCCGAATACAAGAACGGTCTGCTGCGCATCAAATTGCCCAAGGCGGAAACGGCCAAACCGCGCCAGATCACCGTCAAGGTGGCCTGAGGCGCCCCCGACGAACGGATGACGAAAGCAACTCTTCGGAAAGGAGACACGATCATGGCTGAGACAACAGCAGTAACCCGACAGGAACAGGAATCCGCCGTCACGGGCACCCGCGAAGACACGCGGTATCTCATCCCCCCGGTGGATATTTACGAAACGGAAGAGGGCCTCGTGGTGAAGGCCGACATGCCCGGGGTGACGCGCGAGACGCTGGAAATCCGGGTGGACGACGGCCTCCTGACGATCAGCGGCAAGCCGACCAACGGCCTGCCCGGCGCCCCGGTCGTCCAGGAGTTTGAACTCCTCAACTTCTACCGCCAGTTCCAGATCTCCGACGCGGTGGACCAGGAAAAGATCGAGGCGGAACTCAAGCACGGCGTGGTGACAATCCACCTGCCCAAGGCGGAAGCGGTCAAGCCGAAACGGATCGAGGTCAAGGTCGCCTGAGACCCGGGAAATACAGTCCTCGAACAGAGCACAGAACCGGGAGGGCCGTGGCCCTCCCGGTTCTGCTTTATCCCGGGAAAAAGTGAAAAAATGGATTCGGAAGAGGGACCCTCGCGGAAGTACGCGCTCAGTCGAGTTTCAGGTTCTTCAACTGGTCCTTCCAGAACCGGTTCGCGGGAGGGGCGGTCGGTTCCGGTTCGACATCCGGGGGGACACAGGAGCAGGGGGCCGTGTTGAGGTTCGCTCCGCAATAGGGACAAAGGCCTTTGCAGTCGTCCCCGCAGACCAGGATCAGCGGGACCTCCAGAAGGATCAGCTCACGCAGGTCGTCCTCCGGCATCAGAGCGTGCTTGTCGTAATAGGCCGAGTCCGGTTCGTCCACTTCGAGTTCGGCGGTCTCGCGCTCCGACCGCTTCTCATGCGGCCAGAAGACCAGCGCCACCGGCGCGTCGAGCGGAAGCGTCGTTTCTTCCAGGCACTTGGCGCACGTCCCGTGCAGGGCGGAGTGCAGCGCCCCCGCGGCGTGGACGTTCTCGCCCTTGAGCGTGAAGGTCACGGTCCCGGTGGCCGGTTCCAGCTGGAGGTCCTCCTCGATGTCCCGGGTCAGAAACTCGGGCGACAAGTGAATGTCGCACACCACCGGCCCCTTTTTCAGCGTTTCGCACTGAGCCCTCGCGCCGCGCTGATGCTCCT
>DAOPYU010000324.1:0-5413 GCA_035353095.1 Candidatus Sumerlaeota bacterium
ACGGTTCTTCATTATGCGGCGGAGAACGGACACGCTCAGACGACTCAAAAATTGGTTCAGATGGGAGCCGATCCCAATATTCGTGACCAGGCTGGTCTGACGCCTCTGGATCTGGCTGTCAAGAAGGGACATGAGGGAACAGCAGAAGCTTTGAAAGCGGTTACCTCAGCCAGACCTGAGGCACAAGCTTCTGTTCCTGTCGTCCCCCCTGTTGCCCCCGTCTCCTTGCCGGTCAGTGAGCGTTGGGAACTGTGTCTGGATGCCGGACACAACCAGCGTCCCTCCGTGGAAAATGGGATTGTGACCCTCTCCATCGGTCAGACGGACAAAATGTTTCCTCAGTATCTGAATGAATTGGGCGTCGAGAGAATCCGGCTTTTCTTTGGCGCTCAGGGGAATTCTCAAAAGAGTTTCTCGTTTATCTTCAGTGGCGGTTCAACAGGACCCGATCAGTTCGAGATCCGACTGGATGGTCGTCCGGTGAGCCAGTCGCCCCGCTTTGACACGGCTCGCCAACCCGACAGGTGGTACCGGCATGAGTTTGTCGCGCCGCTCGGAACGGGAAACACCCATCTTCTGGAAATTTCATCCCCCACCGAATGCCAGAGTTCAATCGAATTTTCCGGAATCCGGATGGACGATCCAACGGCGCCCCCCTATCGGCCACTCTGTGATAATTCGATCGGGTCTCTTGCGAAATATGAACGGGAACTCAAAGCGCCCGGATTTGTGGCCCAACGTCCCGATTTGTGGGTTTTCGCACCAGCCACTCATCAACAGGCCGCCAATCAACTGGCCGATTTTCTGGAAAAAGCCTATGGCATCCTGAAAGAACTCTATGCGGACGAGCCGCTTTCGAAATTTTCGGTTGAGATCTATCCGGTGGGTCATCCACGTGCACGAGGAGGAATCTTCACAGCCAATGGAGGAGGGGGATCCATTCGGTATAACCTGGAGGCGCTCGAACGTTTCGCGCGTGTAGGAAGTTCCGGTTATGAGGGATTCATCGGTTTTACCGAGGAGATGTCTCACGGGTTCGCGGCCATCTCCAAGTGCAGTCGTGGAACCTATGAGGCCCTGGGAGACGCCGTTCAGGAGGACCTTGTCCGCCGGCTGGTGTCCCGGGAAATAGCGGACCGGTACTGGCTCCCCCAACACCAACAGTGGCAGAGCACTTTCGAGGCCTACCGGCGAGCCGGGTTTCAGAATCCCGATCCCCGGAAATATGCCTGGAATATCCTTTACACGCGGATTCTGAATCATCTCTTCCTCAATATCCAGACCGCCTACGGCCCGAATCTCTGGCCGGATTTCTTCAAGTTGATGAAACAAAAAAACTACCCTCTGTACTCGGCCCAGGAGACCGACTGCATGAAAATTTATGCCGACGTTTTCGGAGAACTCTTACATCGCGACATGCGTCGGGAATTCACCTCAACCTACGGAATTGACCTGAACGCCAATCCCCCGTGGGGGTGGCAGACCGATGTGCCGAATGACCAGGTGAACCTGCCCCTGTCGGAGATTATGCGGTTGAAGAAGTCATAACCTTCGGTCAGATCAAACACAACCTGGGCATCCGCCGCTTCCTCCTGCGCGGCCTGCGCAAAGTGAGGACAGAAGGGACTTGGATTGCGCTGGGCTGCAACCTCACACGCCTGTTCGGACACCTGAACGCCTCGCCCGTTTCCTGGAACGCGGAGCGACCGTTTCCTCCGCGGGTCCTGAAGGTCGCCTGAGCGGGAAAACGGGCCCCCAGAAAGTCCCCTCGCGCGTTTTCCCGCCCCAAGAAATAATTCCCCGCAAGGAAAACGTTCTCCACTGGGAAAAAACGGTCCAAACCGCTCCCCCCTCGCCGTGAGACTGACGGGGGTGGGGGCGATACAGCCCCGCTCCCACCGGGCCATCCCCATTCTTTGCCGGATGTGGGGGACCTTTCCGCATTTCCCCCCTCTCGAATGACAACCCGACAATTCGCCGGACAATGAGGAGTTCCTGATCGTGTGACTTCTTTCTTTCGGAAAAGGGGGAAATGCGGTAGGATTTCTTCCGTAAGTTGGAGGCGGAGGGAAAGAACGTCCATGCGTTTTTTGCGTATTGATGTATGTGGGGGTAAAAACGGGGTTTGTTTCCGGATGGTGGGTGCGTTGGTGGTTCTTTGCTGCCTGTTGGGGGCGCGAACCCGGACCGCGGAAGACATCCGGTGCAGCATCTGCAAAGAGTGGATTGACGGTCAATATCACCAGTCGGGTTCGCGGATTGCGTGCGAAGCCTGCTACCAGAAATACCCGCACTGTCCGGGGTGCCAGATGCCGGTGGTCTCGGGAAATTATCGGTACCAGAAGAAGCGGGTCTGCGCGGAATGCTTCGAGCGGGCCGGGGTCTGCAAGGGGTGCGGTGATGTGCTGTTGGGTCGCCGTTATTTTCATCCGGACCTTCCCCAGTCCGAACAGTACTGCGAAACGTGCTACAACTCCAAACCGCGGTGCAGTCTCTGTGACCTTCCCCGGAAGAACATGACCCGGATTGATGGGAAGTATGTCTGTGATTTGTGCAAATCCAGATCGGACCGGTGTTCCAGTTGTCAACAGCCGATTCTGGGAGAATTCTACACGATCGAAGGTCTGTCGGGACATTTCTGCCGCAAGTGTTACGAGGAGCGCCCGCATTGCGACGCCTGCGGGAAGCCCGTGGCTTCCAGTGGCCGGACCTTGTCCGACGGGCGCACGATTTGCGCCGAGTGTGATGCGTCAGCCATCCGGACCTCTGCCGAGGCCTTGCGGCTGGCCCGGCAAGCCATTGCCCTCCTGTCGCAGGAACTGGAACTGCATGTCGAGCAGCCGTTCGACCTGGCCCTGGTGGACCGGCGTCAGATGGCTTCCGCCACCGGGAACAAGGGGGGCGGAGGCAGCCAGAGCGGCTCGAAGACCGAGATGAAAGAGATGGGCTTTTTCAACTCGCGCCTCCTACCCGAGAGTCCCCGTCCGACCATTCTGGTCATGAGCGACCTGCCCGAGGCCGCTTTTCTGGAAACCTTTGCCCATGAGTACGCCCACCTCTGGCAATTCGAGCGGAATCCCGGTCTCGAAGATGCTTATCTCCGGGAGGGGTTTGCCCAGTGGGTCGCCGCCCGATTGCTCGAAAGCAAAGGGTTTGATACGCCATTGGCCAAACTGCGCAAACGGACCGATGGCACGTATGGCAAGGGGTACCATCGGATTGTAAAATACGAGGAAGATGAGGGGGGCGAAGCCTCGAAGGTGCTGGCGCTGATTGGGGAGGGAAGAACGCCCCGAAAGTCCGCCGATGCGGTTTCCTGCACCCCTCTGGAGCAGATTCTCTCCGCCCCGCGTCTGAGTGGGGGGTACGGATACTTGCGCCACGCCGTGGTGGTGGCGCCCTGATTCCCCGAAGTCCCGGACTGCGCCGTCAGGGGGTTTCCGGTTCTGGCGATTTCTATTGCGCCACGGTTTCGATGCCGGTAATTTGATAGTCTGGTTTGTGGAGTGTCTCCCGTAGCGCCAGATGTCGTGTATGAAGAACAGGTACTGCAAGTTGGAATCCGAGTCAGAACTTCCCCCGCGTAAGAAAATCCCTTCCGTCGTCCGTTTCGTTTTCACCGGATTTTTCACGGGCCTGCTCGTGTTGCTGCTCTGGAACTCGGTCAGTGAAGCGCGTCCTGTGCTGAATGTCGTCCCGCCCGTGGCGACGGATCGTTTTTTTTCTTTTCTGGCGGTGGGACTGGGGTTGGGGATCGGACTGCTCGGGGCGTTCCATTTCACCCTGCTGAAGTGTGTGTTCTTCGCGTTTGATCCCGAGGAGTTTCAGGACTACATGCGGATACACACGCGTTTCGCCGAACGCCTGCGTGTTCTGTCCGCTTCGCTGGATCGGACGTGGTTTACGCTTCTGGGGGGCGGGTTGTTGTCCGATCTGCTGTTCATTCTTTCCGGCTTTTCATTTCTCATTCTCGTTCAGAACTCGGGTTCCTGGCCGTGCGCCTATTCTCTGGTCCTGCTGCTGGTCCTGGTTCTGCTTCTCTACTTTTTTGGAGAGCTGCTGCCGGCTGTTTTCGCCGTACGGAATCTCAAGGCGTTCACGCCCGCATCGGTGGCGCTGCTGGGGTTCTGGAGTGTGGCGCTTGCCCCCCTGATTCTGCCCTTTGTCTGCCTGCTGCGGGGAGCGGCCCGATTGCGGGGCCATGAAATATCCGAACGGTTCAAGTCGCTGACGGTGGAGACCCGCCTCCTGTCGCTCATCAGCGCCAGCCGTGTGAATGTCTCGCTCGAGGAAGACGAGCGCGAAATGATAGACCATGTCCTGGAATTCGGTCAGAGCACGGCGGGAGACATCATGACTCCCAAAAGCGGCATCGTGGGGTTCGACACTTCCACTTCTCAAGCCGAGGCGCTGGAAATCATGCGCGGCACTCCCCGCAGCCGGGTCCTCGTTTATGACGGTTCGCTCAATGACATTGTGGGGATTCTGCACACCAAACAGATTCTGTTGAATCCGGACTCGGACTACCACCTGCAACTGCACGATCCACTCTTTGTGGAGGAGGATATGGATCTGGTCGAACTGCTGGCTCTGATCCGTTCCGAACACACCCAGCTGGCCATTGTGCTCGATCGGTGGGGGACCACAATGGGGGTGGTGACCTTCGACGATCTGCTGGGAGCGATTGTGGGGCCTGCGGCCGGTGAGGAAGAGGATGAGTCGGTCCCGCCGGTCGCGACGTTGCCGGTTGGGGAATCGCAGGGAGGCCCCGAATGAGTTTCGGTTCGTTCCTCCTTTCTTTTGTGGGTCTGCTGGCCTGTTTCGCCCTGGGGGCGATGTTCAGTGTCATGGAGTCATTTGTGCTTTCACTGAACCGTTTTCGCCTTCTCCAGTTTTTCGCGGATGAGCATCCGGAAGCGATGACCGAACAGCAGATTTTCCGCGAAACCAAGGATCTTTATTTTTCTGCCCGGCTGGGGATGTGCCTGGCGGCGGCAGGGGCGGGAGTCTGTCTGTTCCGCATGATTCTGTATTGTCTGGGGCCGGTTCTGGGGATGGTTCCGGGTTCATATGGATTGGATACGCTGCTGGTCCTGAGTGCGGGTCTGACCCTGTTGCTGTTGACGCCACTTCTCATGGCTGCACTCGGGTTGCCCCGGTTTTTTTCGCGTCGCACGTCTATCGAGTCGGAGTCCGACCTGCCCCGTCCGATGCAGTGGCTGTTAACCTTGACGCGCCGCGGCTCACTGATCACCAGTTTTTTCTCCGATTCGTTCATGGCGCATCTGCTGCCGGGCCGTGAACTGTCGAAGGGAGAACTGGTCACCTTGGCGACGGACCTCGAGTTGGACGAGGAAGAGGAAACGCAAGAAGAGCCTGAGGAGCCTGAACCGGGCGAGGGAGGGGAGGAGGA
>DAOPYU010000325.1:0-5410 GCA_035353095.1 Candidatus Sumerlaeota bacterium
CTGTTCGTCTCCTCCGTTGGCATCGGTACTGAAATACCGGGGAACCACCTGCTGGTAGGTTCCTGAAAGATTCCACCGGGGTTCGATCGAGGCCAGGCCGAACTGCGACTCGGTCAGGTTTTCCGCCCGGGCGCCCGCTTCCAATAGTGCGGCGTAGGGGCCCATCTGCCCCTTGGGATAGACGGAGGTCTGGTACAGTTCTCCCGGGCCGCCTCCGGCCACGACCCCGTTGCGGCAGTTGAAGAGCGTCAGACCATGGTACGATTCGTCCAGACGGTTCAAATCCAGACACAGAATCCCCTGTGCTTCCGGTACGCCGGAGCCGTTTTCCTTCGTCAGGATCGAGAGCAGGTGGTAGCGGTTGAAGATGGGGACACCTAATCGCCGCAATTCCGTGAGTAACGTCCGAACCATGTAACGGGATGTCCAAGGGCCGGCCGAGGTCCCGCGCTGGAGCGGGTCGTGGTCGGTCTTGTACCCCACAAATGCGCCCAGCCCGGTGTGGGGGAACGGAACCCCGATGTCGGCCAGGTGATGAAAACAACGGAGCGAATGGATCGCTTCGATCAGCGCCAGGTCGCCGTGGGCGCACCCGCCCGCCGTGAGGGTGGCCGCGAAGTCGAGCGCCGTATCGGGCCGCCCGGGGTCTGTTCCGGCCTTATAGTAGGTCTGCTTGTCGGAACCGGAGTTGTTCGATGTTCCCAGGCCCAGGCCCTGCGTGACCAGCGCGATCTGCCCGGCGGGATCTTCCCCGCCCGTCTGTGCCATTTCGTGATATAATCGGCACGCGGCGTTCAGACCCGCCGCGCCCGAACCCACCACCACTGTGTTGAACGAGTAAACCGGCACCGTCAGGCCGGAAAATGGGAGTTCCTGAAAGGGGATCATGGACGGGTCTTTCTTCTGTCTCGGAACGATCAAGTGGATGTCCCTTCTTCTCTTCGATTGCCAGGGAAAATGATCGGGGTTTCGCTCAGAGCCGCCGCAGGCCGAATCCGCCGCCGACTTCGATCCGAGTCCCGGTCGAGTAGTCGAGATCGCCCCGGGCGAAGGCGGAGACCACGGCGGCGACATCTTCCGGCTGTCCCCAGCGCGCGGTCGGCAGCAACCCCTCGGCGATGAGTCTGTCGTATTTCTCCTGGACCGTTCGCGTCATGGAGGTCTGGATAATCCCCGGACAGATTTCGATCACCGGGATGCCGTACTCGGCGAGTCGGTGAGCGTAGAGTTGCGCGGCCATGCTCAGACCTGCCTTGGAGACGCAATACTCCCCGCGGGCGGTCGAGGAGGTGTAGGCCGAAATGGACGTGATGAACGCAATCCGGGGACAGGGCACGATTCCCTGTTGTTTCAACTCGATCATCCGGTTGGCCACCCGCTGGGTCAGGAAGTAGGGCCCCTCGAGGTTGATCGCGATGAGCCGCTCGAAACTTTCCTCCGTGGCCTCCAGGAGGTCACGCCGCTCGGCGGGCGCCACTCCGGCGTTGTTGACCAGGAGGTCCATGCGACCGAAGCGTTCGAGCGTCCAGTCCACCAGGCGACGCCGGTCGTCCGGCGAGGCGATGTCACCCAGACAGACGTCGGCGATTCCACCTTCCTGCTCGATCCGGGTCTTGACCTCAAAGGGGCCGCCTTCCACGTCGTCTCCCGTGGCGTTTCGGCCATTGACCACCAGGGCGTATCCTTCGCGGGCCAGGCGCAAGGCGATGCCGCGCCCGATCCCTTTACTCGAGCCGGTGACAAGTGCAACGGGTTTTTCAATGGGGGACATGGATGCCGATCCTTTTCTGTTTCGAGTTCCCGGTCACAGCGGTTGTATCATCAGGAATCAGGCGTGGGCCAGGTACGCCTGTTGAATCCGTTCGAGGAAAGTCGCCTGATCTTCCGCCCAGCGTGTGTCCGAGAAGATTTCGACCTCGATGTATCCGTGGAATCCCGCTTCTTCGACCCAACCGCGAATCGGGCGGAGGTCAATGCACCCTTCTCCCATCAGCCCCCGGTCATTGAGGAAATCGCGCGTAGGCGTGCGCCAGTCGCAGATGTGAAACGACAGGATGTTCCGTCCCGCCCGCCGGATCTGGCTCTCCAGATCGGGATCCCACCAGAGGTGATACACGTCCACGGTCACCCCGACGAACGGGTTGTCGAACGATTCGGCCAGGTCGCTGGCCTGAGCCAGGGTGTTGATGGCCGAGCGCGAGTCGGCGTACATCGGGTGCAGGGGTTCGATGGCCAGTTTCACGCCCGCCGCCTGCGCCTCGGGCAGAATGGCTGCGATCCCGTCTCGGATCTGGTTGCGGGCTTCGGTCAAGGGCAATCCCGGCACGGAGCCACAGACCAGGACGATCAGCGGCGCGCCGATGGCGGCGGCTTCCTCGATGGCCCGGCGGTTGTCGTCAATCGCTTTTCTGCGTTCTCCCTCGGTCGGCGCGGGAAAGAAGCCGCCCCGGCAGAGGGAGACCACCTCGAGACCCGATTCGCGCAGCAGCCGCGCCGATGCGTTCAACCCCAGGGGCTCGAGCGCCTGGCGCCAGACGGTGAGAGCGGGGACTCCCACCCGCTGGTACCGCTCGATTGCTTCGTCGAGTTTCCAGGGCTTGGTCGTGAGGGTGTGGAGACACAGGCGCGAATAATCCTTCAGCGGTTCAACCACGGTTTTCTCCTGACGGCAGAGTGGGGGATCGGCGGAATCCGGTTCCTTAAAGATCGGGGACATCCACCCACGCGCGTTTTCGCCACGACTCCATCCCGAGTTCGGCCAGTTGGACCCCCTTGGCGCCCTCTTTCAGGGTCCAGCGGAACGGCTCAT
Source organism: Candidatus Sumerlaeota bacterium (assembly GCA_035353095.1). Lineage (GTDB taxonomy): Bacteria > Sumerlaeota > Sumerlaeia > UBA8349 > UBA8349 > DAOPYU01. The sequence goes on from DAOPYU010000325.1 coordinate 2,810, forward strand.
CCAGCACCACGTGGCGCAGGAACAGTTCCCACTGGGCCTTGAAGGCGTTGTCGAAAACCCGTTGGGGGGGGACAGGCAGCCATTGCGCGGAGTAGTCGGTCGGGTCTTCGATGTCCGGATTCCATATCGCGCGCGGAGTGGCCGCGGCCGGCTGGATCTTGACATGGCGCAATCCCGCTACCGCCGATCCTTCCGTGCCATCCACGTGGAGGGTCAACAGATCCTCGCGGTTGACCCGCGTACACCAGGACGAGTTGAACTGGCACACCACGCCCGTCTCGGTCAGGAAGGTGGCATAGGCGGCATCGTCGCAGTCCGCCGTGTAGGGGTGTCCCGACTCGTCCCAGCGCTGGGGCAGTTGGTTGGCGCCCAGGCAGGTCAGCGACTGGATATTGCCGAACAGGTTGTCCACCACGTAGCGCCAGTGGCACAGCATGTCCAGGATAATGCCCCCGCCTTCGGCCTTGCGGTAATTCCAGGAGGGGCGTTGCAGGGGCTCGTGTTCGCCGGAAAACACCCAGTAACCGAACTCGCCCCGTACGCTCAGGATTTTCCCGAAGAAGCCCCGGTCAATCAGGTAGCGCAGTTGGAGCAGACCCGGCAGCCAGAGTTTGTCCTGGACCACGCCGTTTTTCAGCCCGGCCTGCTCGGCCAGCTGGTACAACTCGAGCGCTTCCCGGGAAGTTGTGGCCGAAGGCTTTTCGCAGTAAATGTGTTTGCCCGCCGCAATGGCTTTTTTCACGGAGGAAACCCGGCGGTCGGTGGTCTGCGCGTCAAAATAGACCCGGTATTGCGAATCGGAAAGCACTGCGTCCAGATCCGTGGACCAGGGCAGGTCCTCGTGGGCCTGACTGAGCGCCTGGAGTTTTTCCGCATTTCGTCCCACCAGAATGGGTTCGGGCCAGATCAGGGTGTCGCCCGCCCGGATTCCCCCCTGCTGCCGGATGGCCCACAGCGAACGCATCAGGTGCTGATTGGCGCCCATGCGGCCTGTCACCCCGTTCAGAATAATGCCCACGGCCTGTCGCGTCATGGAGTTTCCCTTCTTTGTCTTTCGGAACGATACGGATGCTTGCACGTGTTAACAGTCTTGCGCCGATCAATCTACCGAATGGGAAAATCCGAATTCAACCAGAAAAATTTACCGGCGGTTGCGAATGGCCTCCTGAATTTTTTCGGCAATGGTTTGAATTCGGAAGGGCTTTTCGACATATCCCACGGCGCCCTCGGACAGGAAGGTTTTTTCGTCCGCGCCAAAACTGTAGCCCGAGGCAATGAGAACGGGGACACCGGGGTTGGTCTTGCGCATGAAGGCCAGAACTTCTCGTCCGTTGCGCTTGGGCATCATGTAATCCAGGATCACGGCGGCGATCTGGGTGTGGTGTTGCTCGAACAATTCGACCCCTTCCTGGCCGTCACAGGCCAGGATCGTGTTGTAGCCAAGGTGTTGCAGGGCGTCGTCGAGCACGTTGCGGATGGCTTTTTCGTCATCCACGACCAGGATCAGGCCCTCTCCGTGGGGGGAGAAGTCTCCGGTTGGAATTTCCGTTTTTTCTCCTTGAGTATCCAGGGGCAGCAGGAGGGTGATCTGTGTCCCTCGTCCCAGTTCACTCTGGACCTGGATCAGTCCCTGGTGTTGTTTCACCGCGCTGTACACGGAGGCCATTCCCAGGCCCGTTCCCTTTCCCAGTTCCTTGGTGGTGAAGAACGGCTCGAAAATTCGGGCCAATGTCTCGCGGTCCATTCCCACCCCCGTATCGGTGACCGCGATTTCCAGATAGGATCCCGGGTTCATCGGCTCGGGTTGCCGGGCGCAACAGGCGATGTCGAGCGTCACATCCCGCGTGGAGATGGCGAGAATGCCTCCCTGAGGCATGGCGTCCCGGGCATTGATGGCCAGATTGAGGATGGCGTTCTGCATCTGCGAGGGGTCGCCCATCAGACGGGCATTTTTCGCCCCATAATGCGTGCGCAACTCGATGCGGGGGTCAATGGTTCGCTTGAGCATGCCGATGACATCGTCGAGTACCCGGTGCATTTCCACCTCGATCGAGACCGTCTTGCCTTTTCTGGAGAAGGAGAGCAACTGGCGCGTGAGACCGGCGGCCCGTTCCGCCGCGCGCATGATGACATCCGCCTGTTCATTCAAGGTGCTGCCCGGCTCGCTGTTGAACTGAATCATCTCCGCATACCCGAGAATCGGGCCCAGCAGGTTATTGAAGTCGTGTGCGATTCCTCCGGCGAGCCGTCCCAGCGATTCCATTTTCTGGGCCTGACGCAGTTGTTCCTCAAGGTCGTGTTTTTCGGTTTCATCATGGAAGACAAAGACCGACCCGACCGAGGTCCCTTCCGGGGTCCGGATCGAAGCCACGCTCCAACTGACCCGCCGCTCGCGTCCATCCACTTGTGACACAATCTGATAGGCTTGACCGGGCACGGGCGATTCGAATCCGTGGCCATGATTCGAAAGCAGGTGATTCACAGGCAGCCGCGATTCCGCCTGAATCAGATTGACCACTTCGCCAAAGTTGCGTCCGATCGCGTGGCGTTGTTCCCAGCCGGTCATCTGTTCTGCTACGGGATTCATGCGCACAATGTATC
>DAOPYU010000326.1:0-5403 GCA_035353095.1 Candidatus Sumerlaeota bacterium
GATGTCCTGAGAGAGGGTGGTCATGAGTCGGTCCCCGTTTCGCCGTCCGGGAGGGAAGCGGGAGTGGAAGAATCGGCGGACGCGTTGGGGTCTGGCTGGATACGGAACAGGAGATACCGCTCACTCTCGAACGCTTTCTGGAGGCGGGGCGATTCGGCGGGGAGGCGCAGGACGGGCACCCGGGAACCGGCTCCGGTGGTGCGTTCCGGCGCGGCATCGCCGTCGAGCGCTTTGTCCAACAGGAGCCAGGAGGCTTGTGTGGCCTGGGCGGCCCGCATGAGGTTTTCATCGGTCTGGTTTTCGAGCCAGGGACGGATGACCTGAGTGGCCGGGCCCGAAGCGCTCCGGACCATGTGGATGCGTCCCCCCCAGGCGCGCTTGATGTTGAACGCCGGAAGGTAATACGACACGTCGTTTCCCGCCAGGACCGTCTGGCGATTTGTCAAGGCGCGGATTTCTTCCAGTTGGGCGGTGGGGAGGAATTGGGGCGGCCAGGGGTTGAAATAGCGGTGTCGGTTTTCTTTCAGGCAGTCGCGCGCGGGGAGCAGGAGAATAATCAGGATGACTGCGCTGACGAGCCACCCCCGGCGGCGTCCCGCCGAAAACTCCCAGAGGCTCCACGCGGCGGCCAGTTGGAGAAACAGCCCGCAAAAGTACAGGAAGCGGTAGCCCATCGTGATCTTGAGCAGGTACCCCGTCACGGCCCAGGCGAGCAGGAAACCGGCCACGGCGGCGGCCATCCCCCACACTTCGCGTTTCCGCCGGTGAAAGCCGGCCAAGAGCGCCAGCAGACCCAGTCCCCAGAGAATTGCGGGCGCGCGATTCAACATCTTGTTGATTTTGTAATGTTTCTGATACACGTCCGCGTCGAAGGGGACCGGTTTTTCCTTCCCGGCGGCTTTTGCGGTTGTGTTGTCCGGTTTAGCGGGGGCTTGGGGGCTCGCTGGTTGTCGTTTCGGATTTCCGAATTTTTCCAGATGCAGGTAGTTGAGGAGCGGCTGGTAGGTCGCTTCGGGCCAGGGCCAGACGAAAAGGCAGAGGGCGAGGGCGGGGAAGATCAGGAGGCTGCGGGCCCAGGCACGCTTCGACCGGGCGAAAAAGAGACTGGTCAGACCCGCCGTGGGCATAAAGAAACAGAGGAAGGTCAACGGGTGCGAGAGAGCCACACAGGCGGCCAGCAACGCGGCGAAAATCAGGAAGGCGATCGTTTTCAGGTCCATTCGCTCCTGCTCCAACCGGCAGACATCCGCCAGCAGGCTGAGCGAGAGAAGCGCGAGGGCGAACGAGAAGGTCGAAGGGTAGGCGGCCGTCATGGGGAGGGTGGCCAGGTGGTATTCGTTGCTCTGGAAGAAGCCCTTGCCCCAGAAGAGCAGCGGGACGGCGATCAGGAGTCCCCACGGCACCCGCCGGTGGGTCCAGCGGCGGCCGAATCGCACCAGCGCTCCGGCCAGCAGGAGCACATTGAATGAAGCCATCCCCAGAAGAACCCCGTTTGCGTTCCATCCGAAGAGATGGCCCATCCCGGCCAGACCGATGATGTAGGGGTTTTTCTGCTGCACATTGTCTTTGTTGAAAACCAGGCCCTCGCCCCCGTCCAGCGAGAAGATCAGTTGTCCCACGAGCCGGGCGTTTTCCCAGTAGTCGGTACTCACGATGCGGAGGGGCTGGTCGTTGGGCCGCAAGTGGATACAGACCAGCGCCAGCGCCAGAAGGGCGACCGCCGTCAGACCGCTCCCCCACCGCAGGGCGGTACGGTACCCTTTCCGGAAAGAAACGGACCGGACGGGCGCGGAGAGGGGGTGTTCATCCGGGGCCGCGGATTCGGAGGCTGGAGGGTGTGTGGGGTCGTCGGACATCTCAAAGAGGCTCTTTACGGGATTTCGGGTTGTCGGGACGGAAAAGGTTCCGGTCCCAACGGGTGGATTTTACCATACCAGAGGGAGACCGGCGCCCGCCAACCTTTTCAGGTGCCGGTTCGCGCCTTGTTTTGCAGAAATCGCGCGTACGCTATTGAGTTTTGGGGGAGTTCTGCCGATAAAGAAGCGCAGGTGTGTGAATTTGCAGGGAGGTGTGGAATAGAAAAACATGGAACCCGTTTTGTCTGAAACATCAGCTGCAATCTATGCCATTCTCCAGGATCTGACCGCGGCCCGGGAATCCGAGACCTTCCCGATTGTGTGTCGGGGTCTGCGGCAGGTGGCCGGGGCCACGTTTGCCGCGCTGGCTTCCTTCGATCCGGATGCGCGCATTCTGCAACTCGAGACGATAGACGAGTACAGCAGCGATCCCGCCCTGCCGATTCTGCCGGTTTCCCATGTCACCCTGTTGCTTGCGCCGGAGGCGGTCGAGCAGTTCCGGACGCATCCGATTCAGGAGGCGGATCAGGTGCGCGAGTGGGTGTCGGGCCTGTTTCCCCGTCCGGTGCCCCTGGGCACGCCGCCGGAGGAAGAGGGGGTGTTGTATCTGTGCGCCGGGTCGTGTGAAGGGCTGTTGCAGTTTGTCGCGCTGCTGCGTCTGGCGCCGGAGGGGGTGTTGCCGTCCGGGGGGGTCGAGGCGTACCTGAGGCTGGTGGGGCCGACGGTCCACTGCAATCAGCTGCGGCGGTCCCTGAAAACCAGTGAAAACCGGCTGCGGCAGTTTATCGAGAGCGCCGACACGGGGTATCTGGCGCTGGACCTGAATTTCCGGGTGCTGCAAGCCAACGAGGAACTGCTGCGGTTGTGCGGGCGCGCCACGCTCGAGGAAATCCTGGGCCGGGAGGTGGATGCCTGGCTCACGCCCGAGTCCATCGAGATATTTCAGCGCGCCCGCAGTGTCTGTCTGCTCAATGGGGCCGCCCGGAATCTGGAACTGGAATTTGTCGCCCCCGATCTCACGATCAATCCGGTCGAGATGACCCTGATCCTGATTTCAACCGGAGTCGGCGCGGAGATCATTGCCGGGTGCCGCGACATCTCGGAACGCCACCGCAACCGCGAAGAACGGCGGGTGGCCAGCGAGGAACTCGAACGCCGGGTCGAGGAACGCACCCAGGAACTGACCGCGGCCAACGAGGCGCTGGCCGAGTCGCTCTGGCAGTTTCAGGACGCCCAATCGCACCGGGTCGAATCGGAAAAGATGGCCGCCCTGGGAGAACTGGTGGCCGGGGTGGCCCATGAAATCAACACCCCGGTGGGCATTGCCCTGACCGCCGCGTCGCATCTCGACGATATTTCGGAGGGGATTTCGTCCCTGTATCACGCGCGCCCGCTGAAACGCTCGGAGCTGGAGGGGTACATCGCGCAGGCCTGCGAGTCGGCCCAGATCATTCTGGGCAACCTGCAACGGGCGGCCAATCTGATTCAGAGTTTCAAACTGACCGCCGTGGACCAGGCCAGCCAGCAGAAACGCCGCTTTGCGCTGCGCGCCTACCTCGAGGAAGTCCTCTACACCCTCTCGCCCCGTTTCCGGGGCACCCCCTATCAGGCCCGGGTGATTTGTCCCGAAGAAATCGAGATCGAAAGTTATCCGGGGGTCTTTTCGCAGATCCTGTCGAATCTGGTGATCAACTCCCTTGTCCACGGCTTCGAAGGGCGCGACCACGGCACGATCACCATTGAACTGGGCCGCTGGGCCAACGGCCTCCTGCAGATGGTCTATCGCGACGACGGACGCGGCATGGAGGAGGAAACCCTCAGCCGCCTGTTCGAGCCGTTTTTCACCACCAAGCCCGGGTCGGGAGGGAGCGGTCTGGGGATGCACATTGTGTACAACCAGGTCTGCAAAACGCTCGGGGGACAGATCCGTGCCGTGAGTCAGCCGAACCAGGGCCTGACGGTCGAGATTATCGTGCCGCTCGATCAGGCCGACGCATCCGCCACCGATGCCGAGTCGGTGGCGGATGCGTCGGCGTCCGATCCGACGTTTTGAACTTCCACCGGAACGGGGTTCCCCATTTGTCCGGTTGAGGCGGGAGATTGGGGGCGCAGGAACTCCTCATTCTTGTCCGGTGAGTTGGAGGTTGTCGTTCGCGTGGGGAGAAGCCGGGAAGTCTTCCGTCCTGCAAAAAAGGGGGGGCGGGAGGGGGCACGGGCGTCCCGCCCGTGCCGGGCAGACGTTCTCGTCGGCCCGGCCGGAAATTCCGGGGTTTTTGTTCCGGAGCCTCGTTCATGGGCGAAACGCCCCTGCCCCCTCAGAACCGCCTTCTTCTCTGTGTGAAAGCCCGACGATGGTGAAAAAGGTCAGAGAGACAATGTGGAGTTTCTGAATTGGACCGAAACGGATATATTATTTCGTGGAAAAATCGGCAGCTCCATGTTAGGAACAGACCCGGTCCCGTAGAGGAAGGGGACTCTTTGGATTTTTTCAAGGTTTCAGACGGTTTCAGAGGGTGGAGTGGGGAACGTGTCCATGGGGAGTGGAACACAGAGGGGCAGACTGCAATATCGGCGTTGCTTGCGGAACGGGGTCGTGGGCCTGTGTCTGCTGGCTGCGGTGTTGCTTGGCGCCTGTGAGGCGACCCCGCCCTCGCCGACCAAGGGGAAGGAATCGCCCGCGGTGATGGCCAAGCGCTACCGGCTCTGGGCCTGGCGGGTCGCGCAAGGGCACCTGAGCCGGAAATACCCGGACAAGACGTTGAAGTTTCCCAACGAGCAGTGGGATGCGTATGTGGACGAGCGCGAGAATAATTATTACATCGTGACGTCCTATGCCGACAGCAGGGACGAGCAGGGCAAGACCATCCGGATCCGTTTCGAGTGTGTGTTGCGTCGCCAGGAACGGGAGTGGAAACTGGTCAGCCTGAGCATCCTGGGTCAGGAAGAGATCTGATCCCCCCGCAGACGAATTCGCCGTCATTTCCCGACAAGTCCGACAAATCGGACAAATCCGTCGAACTTTTCCAACCGATTCAACGCAAAGGCAAGATGAGCAGGAACCGCGAAAATCGCGAAAGACGCGAAAAAGAAGATGTTCTTGATTTTCACGTCTTTCGGACCGTGCGCGGGAATCCTGGAGCGCGGACGTCTTGTGCGCTCTTCTGACCCTGAAAACCGCAGTTGAACACCTGTATTTCGGTTTTCTTTCAGGCGGGCGAGGACGCCCGCCCTCCATGAAATGCCCTTTTTTGGGTAGAAAAAATGCCCATTTTCAGGGGGAGAATGCGGTTCCCGGGATCGCCAATCTCCCGATTGGCGCGGTCAAAAGACTTCACCCAAAAGGTGAGGAAGCCCAAACCGTTTTCAGCCCATAAAGTAAGGACAAAAAACTTCTTTCTGTCCTCAACTGCGGTTTCCAGGCTGACGAACAGAGGGGCGGTCCCGCCCTTCCGGCCGACCGGGCTTTATTTCTTCTTCAGGAGTCCCTTCACTACTTCATCCATCTGAGGCGGGTTGTACACATACACATCCACTTTCATGTCGTCCG
>DAOPYU010000327.1:0-5400 GCA_035353095.1 Candidatus Sumerlaeota bacterium
GTTGATGAGAATGATGAAGATTCTTTCCGGCAACGGCCATAATGGAGGTCTGTGAGGACAAGTATTCTCCATCTTTTTCTTCGTTCGCGTTTCTCTGTATCCCCGCTTTTGCCCGGAGTTGAGTGGCAAATTCGGTGAGAACCATCGGCGTTCGACAGAGCCACCGGCGGAATAAAAAAATCCGAACGCCGTCCCGGTGGAAATTCCGGGACGGCGTTCGGATTTTCAGGCGATCTGTTTCAGGCCTGCCGGTTCACCCATCGTTTCTCCGCCTCATCAGCCAGCTTTCTTCCCTTGTCAGACGCGGCGGCGCGAATCCTACTGCGCGGGGTTGATGACCAAGTCACCCTGACTGGGGTAGAATGTGGGCATGGGCAGGTACGGCGCCACAAAGGCATAACCGGCCAGGAAACCGGATTTGCGGTTCGTGCGGAACTTGCTGATGCTGCCACTGTAGTTCGGTTTTTCATCCGCGGAATACCCCGCAATAAACACCCCCATGACCCCGTTCTGAGCGTCGAGCGTGTTGATGATTCCCGCCAGCAGGTGCATCCGCGTGGGAGCGGTGGGGAAACCGAGCGAACCGCTATAGAGGATCTTGTTCAGGATGGCCGACCGAACCGTCACGGTCCCGATGCTCTGGGCGATCTTGATCTTGTCCATCAGAACGGAACCGCCCTTCACCGACAGGGTCTTGAGGGCCGCCGCCGTCAGTTCATACACCCCGGTGGTGTTCGCCATGTCGGCGTCGGTCATGCGTCCCAGCCCGGCGAGCGAAACGGCTTTCTGACGGGTGAGCGGGTTGCGGAAGGACTTCGTGGCCACCTTGAGGCGGTTGATCGGTTCCCCGGTTTCAAGCCGATCCAGAATCACCCCCGAAAGATTCACGTCCAGATAGGCCGCGTTGCCCGGGACGAGCAGCGTGGTGTACGCGTAGGCGGGTTGGACGCTGGTAGAATCCTTCAGGCCGGTCATGCTCAACGAACCGAGCTGATAAACCTCCACGAGGCGAGCGGTGGTGTTTTTCAGGGTGACAGTGCGCAGAGTCCCCGTGGTCGCCACCAGGTGCTGAATGGGCGCTTCGCAGTAGAGCTGCTTGAGGTTCCCCCGGACCTGAAATTCCGGGATGTTCTTGGTCGTGATGTAGGTGACCCCGCGTTTGGAAAGACCCGCGGCCTTGACCGACGTGACCTTGACCGAGGCCTTGTCGGTGGTGTTGCGCACGGTCAGGTCAGACGTCGAGGAGGCGGTCAGGTCGCAGTTCGCATAGGTCACCTTGTAAGTCTTGACCTCGTTGAGGTTGAGGCGTTGGCCACTGTCCGAGGCGCTGAAGGGGCTGAGCTGCGTGCCCGCAGTGCTCGTGGCCGTCCGAACCCAATAGTAGTAGGTCAGACCCACCTGGGCCGAGGTGTCGTCGTAGGTGGTGATCTGCGTCAGCCACGGCGACAAAACCTGTGCGGTCACGGTAGTGGGGGTAAGGGAACGATAGACCTGATAGAAACCGGCCTCGGGGACAGGAGCCCACGTGACGCGGATTTTCTCGGCATAGACTTCATCGGAGGCCGAGACCCAGGCGGGCGGAGGCATGACCGGGGTTTCCCCCTCGCACCACCCCTGGTCGGGCGCGCTGAAGTCACTGACGCGCAGGCCGGATTCGTTCCACGCGGCACAGACAAAGTAGTAGTACTTGAAACCGGGCAGGGCGGTCGTGTCCTCAAAGGTCAGATCGCTGATCCAGCCGGTGACCGCAAAGGTAGGCGACGTGTCGGCGGCCGTTCCCCGGTACACCTTATAGAAATGGGCATCGGGAACGGCGGTCCAAGCGACGGAAACAGACTGCGAGGACGTGCCGTCGGAGGCGACTACCCCGGTCGGAGCGGGCAGCGGGGTGGACTGCAGGAGGAAACCCTGCTCCGAGGCGCTGAAGGCGCCGGCCAGTTCTCCCCATTGCGTCCGCGCCGCCTTGACGAAGTAGTAGTGGGGGGTAGCATCCTCGACCGTGGTGTCCACAAAGGTCGTGGCCGTGGTCCATTCGTCGCCGAGTTTCACACGCGGCCCGTCAACGGATTCAGCCCGATAGACCCGGAAGAAAACCCTCGGGGTAACGATGGGAGTCCAGGAGATAACGATGTGGTCCGCATATTCCCCCCGGGAGGCGGTGAGACCGGCCGGCGTGGGAGTGGTCGAAACGGGCGGCACTTCGGTCGTGAAGGTCCAGACATCGCCTTCCGTCGTGGCCACAGCGCTGTGGGCCACCACTTGCCAGGAATACTCGGTCGAGCCGTCCAGGTCCATGGGCGGGTCCCACATAGAGACCGTCAGGCCACTCACGGTGGGCGAAGTGGGTTTCGTTTCGGCGCTCTTCCAGAAATAGAGATCGTAAGTGTCGGTAGCGGCCGAGTCGGCCCAGTCGAGCACCATGGAAACGGAGACATTGGTGCGCTTGTCCGCCGGTTTCGGGGTGGCCGGTTTGGCCGGAGCCAACTGGTATTCGCCGACAAGGGTCAGGGAATTCTCCAGTGTGCGGATGACCGGGTTTTCGGCGGGAGGCAGGTACCCGGCGAGGTCTTTCCAGATCAGGGTCACTTCGCCAAGGGGGACATTACGCAGAATGGTCGAACCGACCCCTTCCGTGGTGACCTGGGCCGAATCCGTGAAGGACCACCCGGCCGTGGCGGGGGTGACCCGAATCGAGACGGTGTTGCTGGCCGGGATGAAATGGGCCGTGATGGAGGTGGGCTGGGTCATGGTGACGATCAGGGGGTTGTTGAACTGCGTGGCAGCGGTCACACTGGTTCCGCTCCATCCGGCAAAGACCTGGTCAAACCCCGGCTTGGATGCCGCAGTCAGCGAGACCGTCGAACCTTCATCGTAAAAGAGTTGCTTGGGTGCAATCGCCACGGTCCCGCTGGTGGGGTCCACGTCCAGGTTGTAGGTCTGGGTCAGATCGAGAACGATTGGCCGCGTGGTGTTCCCCAAGCCGTTGACATCGTTGGCAAAATAGATATGGGCCGGGTTGGGCCCCTTGAGCAGGGAGGCGGCATTTTCATTGGCGGTGACTGTGACCGTTCGGGTCCCTCCCACCGTCAGCGTACCGGTGGTCGGCGTCACCGTCAGCCAAGACACATCGGGAGCAACCCGCCAGAGCAGGGTGGCTTCGCCGGTGTTGGTGATCGTATAGGTGGCCGATTCACCGGGTAGGTAAGGCGGTTGAGTCGGGAAGGGTCCCCCGACCCGCCCGGTGAGTGTGGCGGTTTCCGTCGTCGGCTCGACGGCCATGCTCGGCTGCGGGTCGGACTTCACGTTGATCACGAAGTGTTGCCCGCTGAGATAGATGGAGTCGTCGGTCTCGATTTTCAAAGCCGCCATGAGGGTCTTGAGATTCGGGACGTCCGTGAAGTGGAATTTCAGGAGGTTTCCGAACCAGGCATAGGTGATGGCGGTCTTGGGATCTTCCGGTTTGGGGCTGCTGAGGATGATCCAGTGCTGGCCGTTGTCCAGAGTTTCACTCGTCAGGGTCCACTTGTTGTCGAGTCCGCCTTCCTCGAAGGGGATTTTCTCGACTTCGTAGGGAAACAAGGGCGCTTTCGGATCGGTTCCAACGTCAAAACGCAGGCGGATCTGCGTGACGTAACGCGGCACATAATTGGCCCGCAGGTACAGGTCGGTTTCTCCGTTCAGGACGGGGGAACCTTCATAGGAGAGGCTGCCTTCCTTGGTATCTCCCGCGATGTCTTTGGGAGAGACAACGGTTTCCTGGGTGTAGGAAGTGGTGGCTTCCGGATGTTTGGTATTGGTGGGGGTGGGGATGGTGATCCAGAAATCGGGCGTGAAATCCGTGTTGCGTTTCAGGGTCGGCCAGCGCAACGTCAGCCGTCCGCTGAGCGTCCGGATAATTCCCTCGAACGCGGCCTGAAGAGAGGCCACATCTGTGGCCGGAACCACCTTGCCGCCGGTCCCACTGGCAATCTGATCCAGCGCGGTCGGATTGGCTTCGGTTCCATAGGCGATCGGATAGATGCGCACCCCGAGCTGAGTCGCCAGACCAATAATCGAACCGGGTGTGTTGGAACTGGATTCGTCACGTCCGTCGGAAAGGAAAACCAGAAAACGCAATTCCGTCGTGCTGGTGGTCGGTTCGAACTCTTGAAGCGCGGCGGCCACGGCATCCCAACAGCGCGACCCCGCCGGATAGTTCCGCACGTACTCATCCCAGATAGCATCCACCCGCGATTTCAGATAGACCTTGTTGGTGGTCATTTCGGCGACCCGGTTGGGGGTGACGTCCTCGGCGTGGAACTCGTACAGCCCCAGCAGCGTCGAGGTGGTGGTTTTGTCAATGACGTACTTGGCCCCATCTTCCATGGTCTGGATGGCCTTGGGCGAAGACACCATGCTGTTGGTGTAGTCCAGAACCAGCATGCCCTTGGTCTGCATGCTCTGGGCAGTATTGGCCAGAATGACCGACGATTCCGTCAGACTGATCTTCTGGCCGTCTTCTTCGCAGAGCGCTTTGATGAAAGAGGTCGGCAGAACAATGGTTTTGTTGCTCGGCACATCTTCGACGGTGAAACTGTACTCGACCAGGTAGGGCGAGTGATGGTTGATGATTCCGTTGCCCAGGGTGATGGTGGTCGGCCCGACATTCACCTGAAAATGCGCGGTGGGAGAAAGCGCGGCGTACTGGTCTTCGCTGCGAATGTGGAAGAAGTACTGGCCCGGCGTCACATTGTTGAGGGTCAGGGTCTTGTCTTTTGTGACGGTGGCATCGGGCGGAGTGGGGATGCTCTTGGAGGCCGAGTCAAACAGATAATGGTATTGTTTGACCGCCCCGGCGGGCACCTTGGGGTCTTCGCTCCAGTTCAGTGTGACCGTCACGGAGGTATAGATCTTGGTCGGATCGGGGTGCGTGATGCTGGTGACAATGGGAGACGTGGAAATCAGGGCCGCAGCCTCCCCTCCCGCGGCTTGCGGAGAAGCATCGGCATCCTGCGCACGCGCTGCAAGCGGTTGCGCCGTCAGCAGGCACAGAAGCAGGACCGCCAGCAGGCACATCCTGCGCCCCGACGGCCGCGTCTCAGATTGCGTCGTGTTGGTTGAAGTGGAACGGATCGCCTTGTACATCTTGGATTTCGCACCCTCCTCGAAACGATGTCAGACTCGTAATGAACTCGATGAAATTGGCACAAACAGAACCGGCAAACAGTAGGCCACGCCCCGAACGGGAAGCGCGTTGAACATTGCGAAATGCGTCGCCGGAATCGGGAATTCTCACCGGCAATGCCGATTTTTTTCCTGGCACACCCTGCCGAGACGGTCCCGACATCCCGCCGGTAGAACCCCCTGCGAAAATATCCCTCCCGCAGAGAACCGCTTCCACGAGATCCCCCCTGCCGGAGC
>DAOPYU010000328.1:0-5364 GCA_035353095.1 Candidatus Sumerlaeota bacterium
ACCTGTGGCGACTCCAACCCCGGGGGCATCCGTCCAGGTGGCGGCTGCGGCGGCGCCTGCGGCCGCTTCCTCGAAGTTGAAGCCCGCGCCGGCAGGCGCAACGAAACCGCTTGCCGGGAAGAGCGGGTCGAAGGACGCGGCGGTGAAGCCGCATCCGTTGCCGACCCCAACGGCCCGGTCTTTGTCTCCCACGGCTCCTACAAAAGAGAATCCCCTCGACCTCAACGCGGCCACCCGGGCCCAGTTGATGGAACTGCCCGGGGTGGACGGAATCCGGGCCGATCTGATTCTGGCGCATCGGCGCGCGATCGGATCGTTTCGGGCGGCGGTTCAACTGCGCGAAGTGTATGGGATTTCCGACACGATCTGGGAACAGGTGGCAGATCTGGTGACGGTCGTTCCAGGCGCCTCGGCCCGACCGGCCGCGGCGGCTTCAAGACTCCCGCTGGGCAAGGCCTTGAAGCCGGCATTGCCCCAGTCGCCCGTGCGTCCCAAGCTTCCCACGCCACCCGCGCCGCCCGTCACCCCTGCCGGAACGGCGCACCCCGACCTGTCAACTTTACCCTCGGCGACCCCTCCTGCCGGGAAGTGAGAGGGGGGCGGCCAGCTACCGACCCGGCTTGACGGCGTTCTCCGGGTTCGGCCCTGTTCCGAAATATGCCTGAAAACCGCAGTCGAGGACAGAAACGAGTTTTTTGTACTAATTTATGGGCTGAAAACGGTTTGGGCTCTCTCACCTCTTGGGTGACGGCTTTTCCCTGCGCCAATCGGGAGATGGGCGCTCCCGGGAACCGCTTTCTCCCCCTGAAAATGGGCATTTCTGGGAGGGCGGGCGTCCCGCCCGCCTGAAAGGAAAACCGGATTACAGGCGCTCAACTGCGGTTTTCAGGATAAACGAATAGAGAGGGAGACCCTCGGTTTGCCGTCACACGAAACACTCCCCCGGTGTCCGGAAGGCGCCCGGCGGTTCGGGCTGTATCTGCATGTGCCGTTCTGCCTGTCCAAATGCCCCTATTGCGACTTTGTTTCGTTTTCCCCCGAGGTTCTGGATGAAACGGGGCGGGAAGCCCTGATACGGGCCCTTGAGGACGAACTGACAGTGGCCCTTCGCGCCTTTCCCGAACTGCGGGGGCGGGCGCTCGATACGGTCTATTTCGGCGGGGGAACGCCGTCGCTTCTCGAACCCGGTGTCCTGGCTCATCTGCTGGATCTGGCCCACGGAGTGTTCCGATGCGCCGATCTTGAGGTCACGCTCGAGTGCAACCCCGTCACCGCACAGATGGATCGTCTGGCGGCCTTTCAGGCGGCGGGAGTCAACCGGATCAGCCTGGGGGTTCAGAGTTTCGATCCCGAAACCTTGCGGCGCCTGGGGCGCCGCCATTCCGCTGAAGACAGCCGGGAAGCCTGTCGGCGTGTGCGGGAGCTGGGATTCCGTTCGTGGGGACTGGACCTGATTTTCGGAACCCCACTTCCCTCGGAGGATCATTCCGTTCCGGATTCGCAGTCGGTTCTGAACGGTTTTGAACGGGATCTGGAAACCGCCATCACCCACCGGCCGCCCCACCTGTCGGTCTATGGGATGACCCTCCACGAGGGAACGCCGTTTCACGATCGGTATGGGGCGGGACAACTGACGCTGCCGGATGAAGAAACGCAGCGCGACCTGTTTCTCCTGGCCCGGCGACGTTTGACTGCGGCCGGATGGCGCCACTACGAGATTTCGAACTATGCGTGGCCGGGCCATGAAAGCCGGCACAATACGCTGTACTGGAGCGGAGGCGAATACCTGGGGCTGGGGGTGAGCGCGCATTCCTGTTTCGCGGGCCGACGCCGGGCCAATCCGGCCGACGCGGCGGCGTATCTCGACCGGGTCCGGAAAGGCCAGTACCCGGCGGAGGCCGAAACCCAACCGTGCGAGCGGTCGCTTCGGGGGGAGCGGATCATGCTGGCCCTGCGGCAGGTCGAAGGAGTGGCGGTGGCCGACCTGGACCGCTCGCTGGGGTGCGATTTCCGGAAGACCTATTCGCAGGAACTGGTCCGGCTGTGCGGGAATGGTTTGTTGCAGCTGGATGGCGAGCGGGTTGCCTTGACCGAGGAAGGGCTGTTGCTGTCCGACAGCGTGTTTGAGGAGTTTTTCTGAGCTGGGGGGGGCGAGACTGACCAACCTCTCTCCTCTTCGGGCCTTCATACCGAAAGGAAGGCGGTTTTGAGGGGGCATGGGCGTCCCGCCCATGAAGGGGCTCCGGGGCAAAAAACTCGAAATTCCCGACCCGCTCACAATTCACCGGACAATGAGGCGTTTCTGCGAACCGGGACTCTTTTCGTTTGGGTTCTCCGTTGAAGGACCTCACAATTTCCCTTTTGGGTGATTGACAGCCCCGGGCGATTCTTGGTACGTTCTAGACGGGGAAAACAGCCATGCATCTTGCTTGCCTGGCCCCACGGCTCGGGATTCCTGTTCGAGTGCCGGGGGGACGGGGGCGATGTGTTGCGGGGACTCGATTGAGCGTCGGGTCTCTCTACATGAGTATCCAGAAAGATCAGGGGGCTTTCCCATGAAGGGGTGGCGGAGAACCTGCAGGGCCTGTCTTTTCCTGTTCATATGGGGGGTATTGCCTTTCCGGGTTTTTCCGGAGGTCTCCCGACCCGCCAATCGGAATATTCTTTTCCTTTGTTCATACGACCAGCAGATGTCCTGGAATGCTGCGATCCTTCAGGGGGTGAAGGACACGCTGCATGCCGAGGAGCAGGGTCTTGCCCTCCACATCTTCAACATGGATTCCAAGCAGTTTCACGACCCCGAGTATTTTGAAGCCGTTCGGAATTTTCTGGCGATCAAATACCGCAACACGACGTTTTCCCTGATCCTGTGTTCGGACAACAACGCTTTTGAACTTCTGCGGGTGTATCGGGACACCCTGTTTCCGGGAGTCCCGGTCGTGTTTTGCGGGGTCAATCTTTCGGAAAGCGGCCCGATTCAGGATCTGAAGGGCGTTACAGGTGTTTCGGAGACGCCCTCGGCCCTCGATACGGTTCGGATCATTCTCCGCAACCATCCCAATACCCGGCGCATTCTGGTTCTTAACGATTATCTGGAAACGGGCCGGTTGTGGAAACGCGACATCGAGAACGAATTGGCCGTTCTTTCCGGCCAGGTTGAGTTTCTGTACAACGAGAATCTGTCCCTGGACGAATTGAAACGCCAGATTGTGGCGCTCGGGCCGGGCGATGTCATCCTGCTGGGGGTTTACTATACGGACCGGGATGGACAGAATCTGACCTATGAGCAGAACACCGCCCTGATTGCGACGGTCAGTCCGGTACCCGTTTACTGTCTGGCCGATGTGTGCATGGGCAAGGGAGTGGTGGGGGGGCAGGTCCTCAACGGGCAAAATCAGGGCCAGATCATGGCCCGAATGGCTCTGCGCGTTCTGGATGGAGAGGATCCATCCCGTATTCCGATTGTGGGCCGGGAGAGCAACATCCCCGTTTTCGATTACCAACAACTGGAACGCTTCCACGTCCCTCCCGACCGTTTGCCGCCCGACTCGACGATCCTGAATGTCCCCTTTTCTGTGTATAACGCCTACAAGAAAGAAATCTGGGCGCTGATCGGGTTCATCCTGCTGTTGCTGGTTCTGGTCACGGTCCTGACGTTTCACATCCGGTTCCGGGCCCGGGTGGAACGGGAGTTGCGGGTCAGTGAGGAACGGTTCAAGCAGTTGTCCGAGTCTTCTTCCGACGGAGTCGTGATTCACGACCAGGGAGTGGCCCTGCATTTCAACCAGGTTTTTCTCGATATGTATGGTTACACGCGGGATGAATTGCAGGGACAGGATGTGATTTCGCTTCTCCTGACCCCCGAGTCCCAGAAAATGGCCCGCAAGAGAGTCGAGGAGAATTCCTGGGAGTCCTATGAAGCGGTCGGTGTCCGGAAGAACGGACAGGAATTTCCCCTCGAAATCCGGGTGCGGTATCTGGATCTGGAAGGCCGACTTCTGCGGGTGAGTTCGACCCGAGACCTGACCCAGCAGAAAAAAATGGAGGCGCACCTGGTTCAAAGCCAGAAACTCGAAGCGATCGGGACCCTGGCCGGAGGTATCGCCCACGATTTCAACAACATCCTGTCTGCGATTCTGGGATACGCCCAGCTGGCCCAGCTGGAAGTGCCCAGGGGATCCGAACTGGAGAACGACCTGGAGCAGATTGTCATCGCCGGCAATCGCGCGCGGGACCTGGTGCGCCAGATTCTGACGTTCAGCCGACAGACCCAGAGTGAGCCCATTCCGCTCTCTCTGATTTCGATCGTCAAGGAAACCCTGAAGATGATTCGGGCGTCCCTGCCGACCACGATCGAGATTCGGGCCCAGTTGGAGTCGGACGCATTCATTCTGGCCGATCCCACCCAGATTCATCAGGTCCTCATGAACCTGGTGACCAACGCCGCCCTGTCCATGCGGTCGGACGGCGGAACTCTGGACATTCAATTGAAGAATCGAATTCTGAGTCCGGACGAGATCGCCTCCTATCCCGGGGTACAACCGGGAAAATTCGTCCAATTGAGCGTGGGGGATACGGGTTGCGGCATGTCGCCTGAAGTTCAGAGGCGGATTTTCGAGCCGTTCTTCACGACTCGGTCGCCGGGAGAAGGAACCGGCTTGGGGCTTTCGATGGTCCATGGGATTGTTCACGACCTGGGAGGGACGATCCTCGTCTATTCGGAAGAAGGGGCCGGCAGTGTCTTCCGAATTCTCCTGCCGGTTTTTCAGAATCAGACCGGCGAGGTGGAATTGGAACTGGGGGAAGACGACCTGCCCCGGGGAACGGAACGGATTCTGGTGGTGGATGACGAGACCTTTCAAACCGACCTGGCGTCGAGGATACTGGGCGGGCTGGGCTATCGGGTCACGGCGGTCAACAGCAGCCAGGAGGCCTTGGATCTGTTTCTGAAAGATCCGAGCGCTTTCGATCTGGTGATCAGCGACATGACCATGCCCCGGATGACGGGCGACGTCCTGATTTCACGCCTGCGCAATGCGCGGGCGGACATCCCGGTTCTGCTCTGTACCGGCTACAGCGAGCGGGCCACGAACGAAAGAATGGAAGAGTGGGGCATTCAGGCGTTCGCCATCAAACCGCTCTCGCGTCGGGAAATGGCGGAGAAAGTCCGCGAAGCGCTGAAGCGGTGAGCCCGCAAGTCCCCAGCCTTGTTTGTAGCCCCCGTTTCCCCGAGAGAAAGGCGATTCTGAGGGGGCATGGGCGTCTCGCCCATGTCGCTAAAAACCGCCGTTGAGGACGGAAAACGAGTCTTTTTTACTTGTGTTATGGCGCGAAAACGATTTTGGCTCCCTCACCTTTGGGGTG
>DAOPYU010000329.1:0-5327 GCA_035353095.1 Candidatus Sumerlaeota bacterium
CGGAAGAATACCTCGCTCTTCAGAAACAATCCCAAAAAGCATCCGGCTTTTTCAATCTCCCGGAAGTTTTTTGGCACAAGCCGGGGCGATGGTCAAGCTAATCTCGTCAGAATCTTTCGGATATTGTAATAACAACTCCTCCCCCGCGACCGCGCATTTCCGCATTTTCCTTGACGGAACCGGGCGGCAATGGAGAAATGGAAACAGGCGAAAGACGCCGGAAAGAAACCCCATGTGCGCCGACCTGTTCGACCAGATTCCGATCGAAGACTCCCCCAACGCCCCCGCCCACCCGGTGGACGATGTGGCCGCGCGTCCGCTGGCCGACCGCATGCGCCCGCGCACGCTTGACGAGTTCCTCGGTCAGGACGAACTGGTCGGCGCCCAGTCGCTCCTGCGCCGCATGATCGAGACCGACGAGGCCCGCTCGATGATCTTCTGGGGACCGCCCGGCTCCGGCAAAACCACCCTGGCGGGGATCATCGCGCGCCTGACTCAGGCGCACTTCATCGCCCTGAGCGCCGTGACCTCGGGCATCCCCGACATCAAGCGCGTCATCGGGGAAGCGCAGGTGGTCAACCGCCGCATGGGGCGCCGCGTGATTCTGTTTGTGGACGAAATCCACCGCTTCAACCGGATTCAGCAGGACGCCCTGCTCCCCCATGTCGAGTCGGGCGTCGTTACGCTCATCGGCGCCACGACCGAAAACCCCTCGTTCTCGGTCGTCTCGCCGCTCCTGTCGCGCTGCCGGGTCTTCACGCTGGCCGAACTGACGCCCGAGCACCTCGAGCGCATCCTGCAGGCCGCGCTCGACGACAAGGATCGCGGCCTGGGCGCGCTGGGCATTCAGACCGGCGACGGAGTGCTCGGCCTGATCGCCCAGATGTCCGACGGCGACGCGCGACGCGCCCTCAACCTGCTCGAAATGGTCGTCTGCTCGTCGCCTCTCGAAGCCGACGGCGGGTACACCATCACCCTCGAACAGGTCAAGGAGATCGCCCAGCGCAAGCAGCTGGTGTACGACGCTTCGGGCGAACAGCATTACAACCTGATCTCGGCGTTTCACAAAAGCCTGCGCGGCAGCGACCCGCAGGCCGCCGTGTACTGGATGCAGCGCATGCTCTCCGGCGGCGAGGACCCGCTCTTCCTCCTGCGGCGCATGACCGTCTTTGCCGCCGAGGACATCGGCAACGCCGACCCGCGCGCGCTCCAGGTGGCCGTGGCGGCCACCGAGGCCTTCAAGTTCCTCGGCCAGCCCGAGGGCGAAATCCCCCTGACCCAGGCGGTCGTCTATCTGGCCACGGCGCCCAAGAGCAACGCCTCCTACCTGGCGCTCCAGGCCGCCCGCGAGGAGGTGCGCCAGACCGGTTCGCTCCCCGTCCCGATGGTGATCCGCAACGCCCCCACCAAACTCATGAAGGAACTCGGCTACGGGGACGGGTATCGGTACGACCACGATTACCCGGACCACTTCGCCCCGCAGGAATACCTGCCCGAAGGAGTGGGCAACCGCGTCTTCTACAAACCGGGCCAATTCGGCTTCGAGCGCGACATCGCCGCGCGCATGGCCTGGTGGGACGAACGCCGACGCGAAAACCGGGAGAAAAAGAGTGGCGTGAAACCGAACGGCGCCAAAAAAACCCGGAAAAAAAGCAAGAGTTGAACCCGTTTCATTGAAATCCCCGCAATACACATATTGCCAGAGAACGACGAACCATGAGAAACTCCTTCCATCAGGTTCGGGGTTCTCATGGTTTTCGGCAGGAGATGCGGCAGCCGAGGTCTGCGGGTATGCAACAAACGCGCTTTTTAAGGAAAATGTAAGATGCCGTCAGGCAATCGTCATTGCTATGGTAGCCATTTATAACGGTCCATGACGTATGGATCCCGATGCGTCTTACCCTCTTGGATGAAGGAGTTCGAAAATGACACGATGGTGGCCCTTCCTTCTGGTGTTGGCAACCGCCGGCTGTGCCAGGTTCCAGGACCGTCCGCTTTCGGCCTCCAGGAACCTGGAAGCCTTTGAAACCAGAACACTCGACCGGGAAGACCTCAAGACGTATCTCCAGGCCACGGTTCCCGTTTCCGAATGGCCCCCGAAAACGTGGAACTTGACAGAATTGACCCTGGCCGCGTTCTTTTTCAATCCCGATCTGGATGTGGCTCGCGCCCAGTTGGTCACCTCAAAGGGAGGGGAAAAAGCGGCAGGCGAACGCCCCAATCCGACACTCAGTGTAAAACCCTCCTTCAACTCCACGACGCCCGCCAGCAGTTCGATTTCTCCCTGGATTCTCGAAAACGCTCTCGACATCCCGATCGAAACCGCCGGCAAGCGCGGGTACCGGATTGCCGAGGCTCAAGAACTTTCCGAATCGGCGCGTCTGAAAATCGCCACGGCGGCCTGGCTGGTACGCAGTCACGTGCGCCAGGCCCTGCTGGACCTTTACACCGCCCGGGAAACCGAAACCCAACTGAACCACCAACAAACGATTCAGGCCGACAACGTCCGGTTGCTTGAACAGCAACAAACGGCAGGCGAGGTTTCTCCCTTCGAAGTCAGCCAAGCGCGCATCCCCCTGAACGCCACCCGACTGGCCGTGGGCGACGCCCAGAAGAAACAGGCCCAGGCGCGGGCACAACTGGCCACCGCCATCGGAATTCCGCTCCAGGCTCTGGAGGGCCGGGATTTTTCCTTCGATGCGTTTGAGAAAATCCCGCAAAACCTCCCGGAGGCGCAAACCCGCCGCCTGGCGCTGCTGAGCCGGCCCGACATCCTGGCCGCATTGGCCGAGTACCAGGCCAGCCAGTCCGCCCTGCAACTGGAAATCGCCAAACAGTATCCCGATCTCAACATCGGCCCCGGTTACGCCTACGACCAAAGCGAGAACAAGTGGGCGCTTGGAATTTCGCTGACCCTGCCGGTTTTCAACCAGAATCAGGGGGCAATTGCAACGGCGGAAGGGCGCCGAGCCGAAGCGGAGGCCAGATTCAATGCCCTGCAGACCAGTGTCACCGGCCAGATCGAGCAGGCCGAGACCAACTTCCAGTCCTCACTGAAGAAACTGAAAACCGCGCAGTCGCTCACCGAGGAACTGAAAAAAAAGGCGGAAAATACCCGCAAGCAGTTCGAGGCGGGCGAGATCCTCAAACTGGAAGTCGCAACCGCCGATCTCGAGGTGAGCACGAACGTCCTGGCGGAGCTCAGCGCCCGTATCGAGGTCCTGCAGGCACTGGGCCAGATTGAGGATGCCCTGCAACAGCCATCCGACCTGCCTCAGTGGCAACAGAGCGTTTCGCCGCACCCGGAGGAATCCCGGAGGGAGATGCGCCATGAATAAATTGGGTACTTTTTTGGGCCTGCTCATCCTGATCGCCGGATCGTACGGTGTTTACCTCCTTTTTCAGGAGAAAACCGCCACCGCAGAGACCGATGAGCCGGATGTCCCCCCCCAGGTCTCCGTTCAAGTGGGGAAAATTCAAAAGACCACTCTGCATGGTTATGTCCGGGCCTATGGGTCGGTTGAACTCGATCCGGGAAGCGACCGAACCGCACCGGCCGGCATGCGGATCACGGCCCCCTCCGCCGGCATCATCACCGACGCCCGGTGCGTGGAAGGCCAACAGGTCAACAAGGGGGACGTGCTCTTCCGACTGGACAGCCGGATCGCCGACGTAACCATCGAGAAAGCCCGACAGGCGGTTTCGTTTGCCGAGAAAAACTTCGAGCGCCAGCAGAAACTGCGCGAAATCGAAGGCACTTCCGACAAACTTTACCAGGGCGCCCAGCAGGCGCTGGAGGCCGCGCGCGCCGAACTGGCCAGCGCCCAGACCCAGCGCACGCTTCTGGCGGTACCCGCCCCGTTCTCCGGAACCATCGTGCGCGTGAGCGCCCAGGTCGGCGAGACGGTAAACATGGCGCAGGATCTGGCCGAATTGCGCGATCTCAAACGCGTCATTGTCACCGCCCCCGTACCCAACCGCGAAATCGCGCGCCTCAAGCTGGACCTGCCGGTGGAAATCGAAACCGGCCTGAGTGTCGCCGGTTCCACCACCGCAACACTCAACGTGACCGGCACACTCAACTACATTGATCCTCAGGTAAACCCCCTGAATGACACGGTTCCCGTGCATATCACCTTGCCCGCCGGTTCCGGACTGCGCCCGGGCCAGTTTGTCGCGATGCGCATTGCCTATGAGGAGCATCCGGACTGTCTGGCCATTCCGGAGGAAGGCATCGTGACCACGCCGGAAGGCGAGACCGTCATTTCGGTCGTCGAGGACGATAGGGCCATCAAGCGGGCGGTCAAACCCGGTCTGCGCGAAAACGGCCTGGTCGAAATCACCGGCGATGGGATCAAGGAGGGGACGCCCGTGGTGACCGTGGGCGCCTACGGCCTGCCCGAACAGACCCGAATCCGGGTCATTGGCCAGTAACGCGCCGAAGTGGAGAGTAGCATGCCCCCTCTGAATACCCCCGATCAAGAACCCGAACAGCCCCACCTCCCCATAAAGTCCATTCTGGGGAAGTTTGCGACCCACCATTCTCTGGCAATCACGTTTATCTGTCTGGCTCTCTGCCTGGGGGGCGTTTATGCCGCCTATAACCTCCCCTCCTCCGTTTTCCCGCAGACCAATTTTCCGCGTGTGGCGATCACGGTGGATAATGGCGTGATGCCGGCCGACGAGATGATGGCCCGCATCACGCGCCCAATCGAGGAAGCGATGAAAGACATCCCGGGCTCCATGACGGTTCGCACCATCACCGGACGCGGCTCGGCCGAAATTGATGTTTTCTTCAGCTGGGACGCGGACATGGTACAGTCGGAACTCTACGTGCTCAGCCGCATTTCGCAGATTCGCAGCTCGCTGCCGGCCACGGCGGAGACCGAAGTCTTCCGCATGACCTTCTCCACGTTTCCGATCATCGGCGTCAGCCTGACCAGCAAGACCCGCGATATCACAAAACTCTGGGAAACCGCCCGTTATGACCTCAAGACGCGCTTCCTGCGCATCCCCGGTGTCGCCCGCGTGGACCTGGTCGGCGGACGCGCCACGGAATACCACGTCATCGTGGATCCCCTGCGGCTGAATGCCGCGCAGCTTGGCCTGACCGACATCACCACGGCCCTGGAGAAGAGCAATCTGATCGCTCCGGCCGGAATGCACGAAGAAAACCATACCCTTTACCTGACCGTGATAGACGGGCGCATCAAGACCCCCCGGGATATCGAGGACTTTATCGTCAAGGTCGCGGACGGCCATCCAGTCCGCATCGGCGACATTGCCCGGGTCGAACGCGGCCCCGAGCCGGTCTTCAACATCGTGAC
>DAOPYU010000330.1:0-5325 GCA_035353095.1 Candidatus Sumerlaeota bacterium
CGGCAACATCGCAGGGTTTTCCGACAAACACACACGGTCCGTCGTTTTGAGCGATTTTCTCAAGGCCTTCACAGGGGGAGGCGGGGGCGTAACGCGATCCTGTTCGTGCCAGCACTTCCTCGCGGGTTCGACTCACGACGGTACGGTTCAACCACGGTCGGCTCTCGTCCATGCCGGTATGGAGGGCAAAGGACATGCCTCTTTTCTCGATGCAGTAAAGCGTGAGCATGGAAATCAGGCCGCCTGAAGAACCGCGGTAACGAACCTCCGGGTCGGTTGCATATCCTTCCCAGATTTCCAGCGTTTTCCCGAATTCCCGCTCCGCGTTGTCGGGTGTCCGCTTCGTTTCATGAAGTGATTTTACATCCACCCGGTACCCGGGACAGACACTCAGGCAATCGGTACATGTGTCGCAGACTTCGGGTCGGAACAGGGGACGAATCCCTTCGGATTCGATATTCACCAGATGGACCCCGTTTTTTCTGCAGGCCGCATGGCAGGCTCCACATCCCATGCACAACTGCCACGCCGGAACATCCTGAATATTGTTTATGCCTCGAGCCAAATCTAGATCTCCTGCGAAAGATGAGCCGCGATTGTCTCTATTGAGAACGCCCTGGGGACAGGCAACCGGCCAACACCTGGTCCCGGAATGTTGCGTACAGTTTCTGTTTTACCTGGGGAATCGCCTGGCTGAGTATTTCCGCCGTTTCCTGTCTGCTCTCGAAAAGTTGAAGGCAGGCGTTGATCAATTCATCGAGTGATAGGCTGCGCATGTCCAGTACCATATTCTGGACTCCTGCCGTTTCAAAAACGCCCAGAAATTTCCGGCTGTAGGCCAGTCCCACACAAGGGATACCTTGCGATATTGCGGCTATACAGGCGTGCATTCTTGCGCCCAGGAAGAAATTGCATTGTCCGATCACGGCCTTGATTTCGCTCTGATCATAGGTTCCCTTCAGCAGGTGTACCTTGTTCGCGACATCCGTCTGGCGCACGGACTCCCAGATTTTCCGGCACGATTCCTGATCGTTTTCCAGATGGGGGTCCGAGGGAAATGTGTGGGGAATCAGGAGCACTCGCGTATTCGGGCGGGATGCCAGTCGTTTGATAAGTTCGATACAGAAGGTTGGGTAGTCGCACTGCAAACCGAACATATTGTCGTGCGTGTAGCCGCCCATATAAAGCAGGCCACTGACGTTGACCCCGATGAGACAGGGAGGATGGGAAGACTCGATCGGGGGATCTATTTCGACCTGTTTCGGGGGAATGGAGGCTAACGAGAACGCCACGTCGGGACAAAGGATCACGCGGGAGTCTCCCGGTTCCGTGCCCAGCAGTTCCTTTGCGACTTCTGCGCTTCTCGGGTCCCGCACCAGAATCAGGGGTGCCTGCCGAAGAATCCAGCGTGCTACGCACCGACTTATTCCGGCGCGGAAGGGACCGCATGTCTGGGGCAGCAGCAGCACTCGTTTCCCCAGCAGGGCCGCGATCAAGTGTTCGGATGCGGCCAGTAACAGCCTCTGAACGCCATAGATATCGCTGAAACTGTCCCCCCCACTGATATCCCCGACCAGGTCGGCTTCGAGCAGATGCCGCAGCCAGGGTGTGGAGGCTGCCAGATGAGCCCGGAAGGAGGGGAGAGGGATCAGTTTGCAGGCCAACGCCGCTCCGAGGATCCAGAGCCGATGTTCACGCAGTCGGGATCGGGGGGACATGCGACAATTGACAACCTCGATCTCGGCCATTGTGTCTGAGGAGAGTCGGACCTGTCGTTTCCCACCGGATTGGTTTCCGTAGAGAAGACGGATCTGAACATCGGGTGTGGCGTTACACAAAAGTCCAATCAACGAGGTTGTCAGGGCGCTGCATCCCATGTTGGCCGTGTCCAGACTGGCGCCGAACAGGCAGATCCGAAGCGGCTGAGACGGGGAGGTCCGGCTATTGGGCTCCATGAAATTTTCCGACTTCCTTTGTCTTGTCTATTCTGACTCTCTTGTGAATCGCCCGTTCGTGAGAAGATCTTCCAGACATTTTTCCATTTTTTCCACGGATCGTTCCCACGTGAATTTTGCAACAGTCGCCCGGCCATTTTCGACTATTTTCCGGCGGAAGGGTTCGTCGTGAAGCAAGCGGTCAATGGCGTCCATGAACGCGGCGGTATCGTCAATCGGCACGTGGAGCCCGTTGACGCCCGATTCGATCAGTTCCCGTCCACCGTCTGTTGTTGTACTGATCACCGCGCATCCACAGGCCATGGCCTCCAGGATGGGAGCGGGCAGGCCCTCGAGTCGGCTGGGGCAGAGCCAGATCATGCAACGGTTATAGGTGTCGCGCGCTTCTGCAACGGAGGGAAAGCGTTTGAAGTGGACACTGGCGGCGGGTGGGGCGGGGGGAGGGGCCCCCGGACCGAACAGGTACCAAGGCACCTGTGGCCATTTTTGTGATGTTTGTCGCAGTAACGATTCGACGATATCGGGCCCTTTCAGGGGCGTCGGGTCGTAAATCGAACCGATTCCATCGCGGCGGACATCCGTGACGAAGTATTCTTCCGTATAGAGTCCATTGGGCACCACCGGAATGATGGTTTCGCCCGACTGGGCTTTCAGGCTGGGCACAATCGAGTGGGAGACGGTGAGGGTGGGCATGGGGAAGCCGAAGGCGGCCTTCATGTTTTCCGGTGCGTCGGGACGAAGTCCGTGGTTGTAGCGGAAACGGACACATGGCGCGCGCAGGTTGACGACATCGGCGACCGTACTGACCCCCACGGCGATGACGATTTCATCTTTTTGAATCTGGATCTCGTTCAAGTCTTCGAAGGGAAGCCACTCGCCTTCAAAGCGGTCTATCCAGTCGGTATGGGTGACCCCCAGAGTCCGAAGGAGGAGGGATTGCGCCTTCCACTTCAGAAGCCGGAGGCTCAGTTTTCGTGTTTCCTTATAGGCGATACGGGCCTGATGTCCCCTTTTCAGGAGTTGGTTGGCCATGTCGATCGTGACGCGAACTCCCCCGCTGCGGACCCGCCCCGGCAGAACAAAAAGGATTTTCATGATCATTGGTTCCTCTGTCGCAAGGTCTGCCAGCCGGATCGCAAACGGAGCGACAAGCCTGCAGGAAGATAAGCCGCCAGATACTTTGCCACCGTTTTGAACGAAAACTCGTGATGCAGGGCATCGCGCAATTCCCGGCGTCCGGCAGGGAGGTTCCCGCGGTGAATGTACTCGAACGCGATGTCGCTTTTCTGTTCCGCAAGGGCGTGGTGCAGGACCCACTTTTCCCGGCTTGTCAACCGGGGCTCTGTCAGAAGTTTCGAATAGGAATAGAGAAAATTGGTCCGGGCCTCGATGGGGGCATTCGAAAACTTCTGCGAGAGATTCTCCTCCGGATCGCCTTTTCGTTCAATGCGTGCCAGGGGGGTGTTGCGAACGGCCCAATTTCCCTCGAGCGCCAGGCGGCAGTACAGATCCTGATCTTCGTACAAAGACATTTGCCGGTCAAAAAGGCCACTTTTTTCGAGGGCGTCCCGTCTTACCAGCGCGCATTGCGCCCAGGCAAGTCCGAAGACGACCTGATTTTCCAGCGGACGCTCGATGATCCGGAACTCGTCTTTAAGAATTGGGTAACCGACCAGTTGGAAGTAGTTTTTCTCCGAATTCCCCAGATGTTTTCTGAACGTCATGGCATTTGTTGTGTGGAGGACAATTTCCGGGTGTGCGGCGATATCCCGCATCTGGATTTCCAGTTTTTGAGGCAACCAGGTGTCGTCCGATCCGAGAATGCCGATCCATTCGCCCTCGGCCAGGTTGATCCCGTAATTGAGCGCGTCGCTCACGCCGCCGTTTTCTTTATAGACATACCGGATTCGGTCTCCGTACTTCTGGAGTGTTTCCCGGGTGTTGTCCGTTGATCCATCGTCCACAACGATCAGTTCAAAATCCCGATACGTCTGCGCAAGGACACTGTCCACCGTATCCAGAACAATTTGAGCGCGATTGTAGGTCGGGATCACCACACTCACCGTGGGCATCTTCGAAATCCTTTCAATGGGGACGCCATTCGTTTACCCCGACAGTCCGCATCCACTGTTGAGAGGTTCAAGGGCCCCAGATGATGCTAAACGAAGGAATTCCATGGGTCAATCGGTATTCTTGTCTCTCAGCGGGGTCTGCAACTCGGCTTCTTCAAGAATGGCTTCATCCGGAGATTTCCTTCTGAGCAGGTGTTTTCGACCGATGATCAAGATGACGGTTCCATAAACAGCGGACAGAATAATGGCCACAACAATGCTCTCAGAGTAGGAGAAGCGATCCCATTCGGTCATGATTCCTGTTTTGTAGCCGGCGAGAATGCCCACGCCGGCCAGCAACAGGGGAATCAGCGTGGGTTTCCAATACGTCAGAACGGAAATCCCCAGGATTTTTGAAACATAGAAGGGCTGGAAGGTCAGCTTACAGAGGATCATGGGGATCATGGTTCCGATGGCAACTCCCAGAATACCGTACTGCTTGGCCAGCAGGATGCTCAGAACCAGGTTGATCCCCCCCTCGACCAGGGTCGCGAGGGCAAACGCCCGATGTTTATTCGTCGCATAGAGTACTTTTACCGAAGGATCCTGCGCCAGGGCGATTGCATAGGCAAACGTCAAGACCCAGAGAACGGGAACCGCCGGGTAGTATTCCGGGCCCACCCAGAAGCGGATGAACTGTCCCCCCAGGACGATCAGTCCCATGGCAATCCCCCCGGCGAGCGCGGCGGAAATGAACATGGAGGTCTGGAACAGGCTGCGCATGCGGCCATAGTCCTCGGCGCCGTCGAGCGCCGAAAAACGCGGGCTCAGAACGCCGATGCCGGTGTTGATCAGGTTGTCGAATTGCCGGATCAGCAATGCCGCAACGCCATAGACCCCCACCGACTCGATGTTGATCCATTTGGTGATGACGAAACTGTCCATATTCACTCGCAGGAGAATCGAGAGCGTCAGAAGGCAAGTGGCCGCCCCGTAGGAAATCAGATCGAAGAAGACATCCTTCTTTATCCCGGCCAGACGGACCTGAACGGCTGGCAGCTTTTTCCGGCAGACGAGCAGGCATCCCAGCATTTCCAGCGATATGCCGGCCAGATGCGCGTACCCGACTCCCACCAGGCCCAGGTCCAGTTTGAGATAGAGTACGATCAGGCCCGATCGGAAAAGCGTCGAGAGAATGACAAAGAGATTATTGAGGAAGAACATCTCATAGGCCAGTAACGCGACCGAAAAGACCGTCTCGAGAAAACTGATGGCAACGGTCGCGCCCAGCAATGCGATCATCAAGGAAAAAGATCGGG
>DAOPYU010000331.1:0-5295 GCA_035353095.1 Candidatus Sumerlaeota bacterium
CGAAAACGGGGAGCCCCAGACGGTCAGCGGGCGTCAGGAAATGCTCGAAAACCTCTTGAACGAATATATTTGAAGTTGAGGTAAGTCAGCCTTTTGTGTTTGCGTGAATGCGGTCCTTCTTCCTGCTTCTTGAAGGGAGAAGGACCGTATTGTTCTTGTCGCGCCGTCTCCTTTCCCCAATATCCTTGCAACCCCGCCGAAAATGGATACAATGGGTTGAATGGGACCGCAGAAGGTCCTGGGATTTTAAGAGGGGTCTTAGAAGGACTTTTTTTGAGAATGACCGTGGATTCTGTTTCTTCCCCGAAATTGATTCAGATTGCCGAGATGCTGCACGCCTCGATTCCCGAGCCGGGCCGGGCGATGGCGGCGCTCGAGGTCGGGGGAGAGGCCGCCTTCTCGAACCCGAGCGAGGCGTTGGAGTATGTCACGCGCCTGATTGCCGAGGAGGCCGAGTTTCGGGCGGATTTTATTGATATCAATCTTGATGCGCTCAACAGCGCCGCTCCGGCGGGGTTGATGGGGCAGTTTGTCCGGCTCGTTGATCGGTTCGGTCAGGGGACGCCTCCGTCGGTGGACAGTTCCAATGTCGAGGTGTTGGGGGCCGGTCTGGATGCCTGGTTGGCTCTGGGCGGGGACCGGGCGCCGGCGCTGGTCAATTCGATTCCCTACCATCAGATGGACAATTACCTGGCGATTCTTTCCCGGCGTGCGTCCCATCCCTTCCGGGCGGTGTGTCTGTTGACGGGGATGGAGGGGCCGCTTTCTTCCTCCGAAGCGATTGTCGAAGCGGCCCGCGATATGTTTCGTCGGATGCGGGCTTTCGGTTTTGAACCGGACGATCTGTTCTTCGACACGGTGACGCTGGGGTTGATGTTCGATGGGTGTCTGGACAATCTCTGCATGCCCAAGCCGACCCATGCCCACAATGCGTTTCAGGCTATCGAGACGATTCGGAACGACTCGGAAATGTGGGGCGTTCATGCGGTCTTTGGCGCTTCCAACTGGGCGCATGGGGTCAAGAAACGCCGGATCGGCCACCTGCGCGCCTACATCGAAGCGGCGCGCAAACGGGGGCTGGATGCGGCGATTGTGGATGTGCGGCGGGAGTTCGATACTCAGGCCGCCCCGCCGGAACTGGTCGGGTTCGTCGAGGCGTTTGCCGCCCTGGATGGGGGAGAAGACGCCATGGAGAAATATGGCGAGTTGATGCACCAGGCCCGGCAGGCGGAATGGTTGTGATTGTTGAGAATCCAAGGGGTTGCGCAGTTTCCTGTGGGGGCGTCAGATAGGGAAACTGTAACTGCGCGCTATTTTTTCTTGCCGCTCGGCGGGGTGTCCCAATACACTGAAGAAAAGGTTCCGGTGTGAATTCTCGGCTCTGTTCCGGGGGAAGCGAGGATATCTGTTTCTTTTCAATTTGCCGGACGCGGAAACTCCCCGAGAGGGAACCCGATCGGGGATTCCAGGAGAAAGAAGGATCGCATAGATGAAATTGGTCAGTTTTGCCTTGAACACTTCCAACAAACCACGTCTGGGCGCCATGACCCAGCTGGGTATTCTGGACATCTCTTCCTGCTATCAGCTTTACAGTCTGGCTCACTGGCAGGACACGCCGGCCTCTTTTGAAACGGCTCGGGATTATCTGGAAGCCACGCCCGAGGTGCGGGCCCGGATTCAGGAAAGCTGTGCCTGGGCCTTGAACCAGAGTACGGGGGGAACCCTGCTTTTCCATCCCGACAAGGTCCAGATTCAGGCGCCCGTGGGCCGGCCCGGCAAGATCGTTTGCGTGGGGCAGAACTATCGCGACCACTGCAAGGAACAGAATGTTCCGGAACCTCAAACGCCAATTCTTTTTGCGAAATTTCCCACGGCGGTCCAGAACCCCGGCGCCCCGATTGTTCGTCCTCCCGAGACCCGGCAACTCGATTTCGAGGCGGAACTGGGGGTGGTTATCGGGAAAACGGGGTACAACATCCCCGAGGCTGATGCCCTGGAATATGTGGGGGGATACCTGAACCTGAACGATGTGACGGCGCGGGACTTCCAGAAGAGCGACGGCCAGTGGGTGCGGGGCAAGTCCTGCGACACGTTTGCTCCGATGGGACCGTACCTGGTGACGCCCGATGAAGTGGCCGATCCCCAGAATCTCCACATTCAGTGTCGGGTCAACGGGCAGATGATGCAGGACTCGAATACCCGCCTGATGATTTTTCCGATCGCCTATCTCATTTCCTTCATTTCCCGGTTTGTGACGCTGGAGATCGGCGACGTGGTCGCCACCGGTTCCCCTCATGGGGTGGGGGTATTCCGGACTCCGCCCGTTTTCCTCCAGCCGGGCGATCTGGTCGAAGTCGAAATTGAAAACCTGGGCACACTCAGCAATGTGGTAAAGGGGGAAGCCGTTTAATTACGGGTTTTCCCTGAAAGTTGGAATATCAGGTGTCTGTCGGCTTTTTCTTGACGGCTTCTCAGGGGTTGGTATTCTTGCGCCATCGGTCAGGGTGGATCTCTTTCGGAAAACGCCCGTGAGGGGGATTTCGGGAGCGTTCTCTCGAGGAGCCATCCGCTGGAGACGCCCCATGCTTCGAGGCATCGGGAAAAATTGAATCGGAACAAGGAGACAGTATGAACCGCAGAGAGATCTTGAAGGCCGGTTCCCTGGCGATTGCCGCGGGCGCCCTGGGCGCTGTGTCGAGTTGGGCGCAGGAAACGCCCAAACCCAAGAGTGGGGATTTCAAACTCAAGTACGCTCCCGGCTGGGGCGAATTCGGCAAGTTGGCCGGAGGCGATCCGCTGAGCCGTCTTACCTTCATGCGCGAGCAGGGGTTCCGGGCGATGTTCCACAACGGCCTGCCCGGGGAATCGCCGGAAATGCAGGAGAAGATCGGCGCGAAGATGAAGGAACTGGGGATGACCCTGGGGCCGTATGTGCTCTATGCCGATTTCAGCGTCAAGACGTTCGTCCTCAAGGACGATGAGGTCCGCAAGATGCTCCTCGAGAAAATGAAACAGAGTGTCGAGATCATGAAGCGGTGCGGGGCGCAGTATGCGCTTGTGGTGCCGGGTCGCTACGACGAAAGTCTGGAGTGGGAATACCAGACCGCCAACGTCATTGACAACCTGCGTTACTGCTGCGACGCGGTGGAAGAGGCCGGGGTGACGCTGGTGCTCGAGCCACTCAACCGCTGGAACCACCCGGGTCTGTTCCTGACCAAGATCCCCCAGGCTTTCGAAGTCTGCCGGGCGGTCAACCGCAAGAGTTGTAAGATTGTCAACGACCTTTACCACCAGCAGATCACCGAGGGGAACCTGATTCCGAACATTGACCACGCCTGGTCGGAAATTGCGACGTTCCACTTGGGGGACAATCCGGGCCGTCAGGAGCCGGGAACCGGCGAGATCAATTTCAAGAGCATTTTCAAGCACCTGTACGAGAAGAAGTACGACGGAGCGCTCTGCATGGAACATGGCAAGAGCAAGAAGGACAAAGAGGGTGAGCAGGCCCTGATTGACGCCTACCGCGCCGCCGACAGTTTCGAGGTGTAGGAAAAGCAACGATACGAAATTGGAAAACAATTTGCGGGCGGAACGCCTTTCCCGGGTGTTCCGCCCGCAATCGTTTTATGGAAGATCTCCACATCCCCTTATTCGGTGAGGACGACCGTCACGATCACTGTGCCAGCAGATGGTAGGGGTCATTCCCCGCCTCGGCGGCCTGCATTTTGACCTCGAGTTTCTTTGTGCCGATCGAGACAATCTTGACCACGACCCGGCCGTCTTTGCGCTCGAAGGTGGCGGGGTAGTTGACCGCCGTGGGGATTTGTCCGGCGGGCAGGACGACTTGCAGGTTCGTCACCGTGGTCTCGCGCTTGAAGACCCGCGCGCCCGAGTCTTCCTGAGAGTAGGAGGCCGGGTTCACGTAGCGGTTCTGGAGGGCGTAGCGGTAAGAGCCCTGTTCGAGAAGCGTGGGGTTGTTGACCAGGACCGTGGGCAGTTTCTGCGTGGAATAATCTGCCAGGAACTGCGTCGCGAGCGGTTTTTCTCCGACCAGGTCGTAGGCTTCGTACTGCTGGATCTGCGTGGTCTGCGGTTCCGAGGCGGAAACGGCAAAGTTGGCCCAGTTGAAGAACGCCGTGACATCGAAGGCGCCGAGTGTCTCACCCAGGTCGTACACCAGCAACGGGTGTCGGGTGACCTGATCCTCTTCGGCCTTCTTCATCATCTGGTGGCAGGCGTCGAGGGCGAGCGGGGTGGGCTGGGAGGCCGCTTCGGGCACTCCGGTGGCCGGATCGGCGGCAGGCGCCGTCTGGCCCTTGACGTCCTCGGCGCTGTTGCGGGCGAACAGGTTCTTTTCCAGAATCGCCTGCATTCCGGGTCCCACCGCCAGACCGGTCTTGTTGTCCAGAATCCGGTTCTCGCGCAGGGTCGGGTCGAAGTAATTGCTGGCCCGCACCCCTTCCGCGTGTCCGGAAATTGTGTTGTTGACCAGCCAGGCATTACAGGCGTTGAGCAGGACCCCGATACTGATGCCGTTCCCCTCGATCCAGCAGTTCGCCACCACTGCGCCTCCGCGGCCCAGGCTGACCGGCATCGCCCGCATTCCGGTGATGCGGCAGTTGAACAGTCCCGTGAAACCATCCGCTCCGGTGACGCCTGTCACCGCGTTGCGGACGGTGAAGCCGGCCAGGACGGCCTGATGGCGGAGTTTGACGGCGGTCGCGGCGCCTCCTGCGTCCAGAACCGTCTGGTCCGGTCCGGCGCCCGCCAGCCAGACCCCGGGTTTGATATCCAGCGTTTCCTGATAGACCCCGGCTGCGACCTCGACCACGTCGCCGGGTTTGGCGGCGTTGATCCGCTCTTGCAGTGTTTCCGCCCGGACCCCGACGGCCAGGACGGCCAGAATGAGTCCCATGAGAATTGTGCTGGTTCCCTGTTTGCCGGTCATGCTGCTTCCTCCTTCATTCTGCATGGAACGATTCACGTTCCGGTTTTTGTAACTTTTCACCCCTTTTCGGTTCGGGGTTTTTCGAACCCGAATTTTCCGCAGGGACGGGTTTCAAACCCGCCCCTGCGGATTCTCTCTCAGATCGAGAACCCCTTCTCTGGAAAGCGGGAGGGGCTTGAAGGTTTACATTTCTTTCCCGATTGAGATTCCATCTCAATTCCTTTGTATCGTATCCGATTCCGGGTGTTTCGTCAACCCGGGAACAGCCACCCCGTTGTTTCCTTTCAGAAGGATCCAGAAGTCATGGTATTGAAAAAGGATCTCAGCCCGCTTCAGCGGGCTCTTCT
>DAOPYU010000332.1:0-5253 GCA_035353095.1 Candidatus Sumerlaeota bacterium
TGGTCAAGGCCCTGCGCCTCATCCTGGTGCTCCACGCCGACCATGAGCAGAACTGCAGCACCTCGACGGTCCGCATGGTCGGCTCGAGCGGCGCGAACCTCTACGCGTCGGCCGCGGCGGGCGTGTGCGCGCTCTGGGGCCCTCGCCACGGCGGCGCCAACCAGGCCGTGCTCGAAATGCTCGAGTCCATCCAGAAACAGGGATTGACCGTCACGCAGGTCATCGAGAAGGTCAAGGCGCGCGAGTTCAAACTCATGGGATTCGGGCACCGCATCTACAAGAACTACGACCCCCGGGCCAAAATACTCAAAAAAGCCTGCGATGACATGCTCAACGCCATGGGCATCCACGACGAACAACTCGAAATCGCCAAGCAACTCGAAGAGGCGGCGCTCCAGGACCCCTTCTTCATCGAGCGCAAACTCTACCCCAACGTGGACTTCTACAGCGGGATTATCCTGAAAGCCATCGGGATTCCCCTCAACATGTTCACGGTCATGTTCGCCATCGGACGTATGCCCGGCTGGGTGGCCCACTGGTACGAGGTCAACTGCGACCCGCGCACCCGCATCTACCGTCCGCGCCAGATCTATCAGGGCTCTCCCCTGCGCGAGTACGTGCCAATGGACCTGCGCGGCTGATCTTCTGCACAAGCCGTGTATCTGAATACGAAAACACTGAAAGCCCACCCCTCAGGGGTGGGCTTTCCTGTCTGCGGTCCTATACGAAGTTGCATTCTATCATGATACAAATGGATGAAATGGATGCCAATAATTGATCTTCGGGTCTCTATGCCATTCTCCCCGAGGCAACCGATCCCTTCCTTGATTCTGAAAAGTACTTCGTGTCTTTGTGCCTTCGTGTGAAATGTGGTTCAACAAAGACTCAAACAAAGACGCAAAGAATCGCTTGGGAAGCATTCACACGAAGACACAAAGTCACGAAGTCCCCTCTGTCAAGACTCATTTTCTGGGACATTTTGAATGCGAGTTCGCATTAAATCTTATTCCGGCGCGACTGGAAATAGGCGGAGAGAATGCCCCCGCATTCCTCGGCCTTCAGCCCCCCCTGCGCCTCGACCCGGTGGTTGAACACCTCCACGTCGAGCAGGCGCGTGAGCGTCTCGACCGCTCCGCTCTTGGGACTCGTCGCCCCATAGACCACCCGCCGCACCCGCGCCAGCACCAGCGCGCCCGCGCACATCGGACACGGCTCGAGCGTCACATAGAGGTCGCACCCGTCGAGCCGCCAGTCGCCCAGCAGCTGCGCCGCGCGACGCATCGCCAGAACCTCGGCATGGGCGGTCGGGTCGGCCAGCGCCATCCGCTCGTCGTGCGCCACGGCCAGCAGTTCCCCCCCCGGTCCCACCAGGATGGCCCCCACCGGCACCTCGTTGGCCTCGGCGCCCCGTCGCGCCTCCTCCATCGCCAGCGCCATGCGCCCCTCTTCGCTCTCCGGCGCCAGCGGCAACCCCGCCGGCATCCGACGCGCCGTTTCCGGGTATTTCATTTGATTTTCAGACTCATTGGCCATCTGTCAGAATCCCTTTTATGTACCGCCGGCGTCCCCGCCGGCGCGGCAGTTTCCGTACCCCAAACAAAAATACCCTATCGAGACAGATCTTGAACCCGTCCAATCTCCGGGACCGCCGAGCGTCCGCTTGGCAAAGGACGATCCCCCTTTTCTCAAGAGTAACGAGAGACCGAACCGGACGCAAAGAGATTCGTGGAAGGAACTGGACTTTCAGACAGGGAACTTGCTATACAGTCCATCCGGGACAGGCACACGGGTCATTCGCTGTGGTGTCTACTAGTAAATATAGCCCCACTCATTCCACCCTCTTGCGGGGCAACATGGTCTCCGAAAAAAAAGAACGCCTCGACCTTCTTCTCGTGGAACTCGGACTGGCCGAGTCGCGCGAGAAGGCGCAGCGCATCATCCGGGCGGGGCAGGTGCGACACGGCACCACCGTTCTCGACAAGCCCGGCGTACGATTCGCCGTCACCACCCCCCTCGAGGTCACCGCGCTCGGCGACCGGTTCGTGAGCCGGGGCGGATGGAAACTCCAGGCGGCGCTGGACACCTGGTCCGCGCTCACCCCCTGCCCGTCCGTGTGCGCCGACATCGGCGCCTCGACCGGCGGGTTCACCCACTGCCTGCTTCAACACGGCGCCCAACGTGTGTACACCATTGACGTCGGCACGGCGCAGCTGGACCTGCGGCTGCGAAACGACCCGCGCGTCATCGTGCGGGAACAGACCAACGCGCGCAACCTGACTGGTGACAGCCTGCCCGAGCCGGTGGACCTGGTCGTGGGCGATGTGTCGTTCATTTCCCTCAAACTCATTCTCGAACCGGCGAAATCGCTCCTGCGACCCGGCACTGGCCAGATGGTCTTCCTCATCAAGCCCCAGTTCGAGGCCGGGCGCGAACACGTGGGCAAGGGGGGCGTGGTGCGCGACCCGGCGGTCCACCGGATGGTTCTGGACCGCATGGTCCAGGAGATCGTCCCGCCGGTGGGTCTGATCCCCGCCGGGCTGATCCCCTCTCCCCTGCCCGGTCCCAAGGGCAATCGCGAGTACCTGATCTGGCTCGTATTCCCAGAGAACGCAAATGCGCAGACCGCCCCGGTGGACGACCTGCGCATTCAACGCGCCATTGAAGAAGCCTTCGCGATCGAGGCTTGACTTTAAAACACAGACAGGATTTACAAGATTAACAAGATTCGGTCT
Organism: Candidatus Sumerlaeota bacterium; assembly: GCA_035353095.1. GTDB lineage: Bacteria > Sumerlaeota > Sumerlaeia > UBA8349 > UBA8349 > DAOPYU01. The sequence continues at coordinate 2,733 of DAOPYU010000332.1, forward strand.
TTAAATTTCCCATCTTGTTAATCCTGTCAATCCTGTCCAATTTTCAACCTTACCTGAAGTATCTCCTGTCGCGGGCACACTCGTGTGTGTCACTTCGCGCGAGACGCGAAACGATTATTTCGCTTCTTTGGCTTTCCACTCGAGCACGCCGCCGGACACTTCCGGCTGCAACTGCACTTCGACGCGCAACGCCTGCGTCTGGACCGGCTCGAACTCGACTTCGTTGAACTTGTCCTTCGACACGGCATAGTCGCCCTTGACCTTCACCGGCTTCCACGTCTCTCCGTCGCGATAGAGGACTTTCCACGCCTTCGGCACACGGCACTGCCCGGCGCCCGTGTCGTCGAACCAGTAGATCGAAGTACCCGCCACCTTCGCCGGTTTTTCGAACCGGCACTCGACCCATTCGCTCGTGCCCTTGTGGTCCCACCACGTCATGCGGGGGATCTCGCCGTCGTTCGATTTCTTCGGTTCGCGACCGTCGTTCACCGCTTCGACCGAATCCTTCTCCCACACGTGCGACGAGGTCACCTTGCCCGTCGTCATGAGGGTCGGGATGGGGGGCAGTTCGGCGCCCTTCGCCTCGCGCGGCAGCCACACAGCCATCTGGCCCTTGGCGCGGTGCGCCCAGGCGTAATAGGGGATCGCGAGCATGTCGGAGGGCTCCTCGATCACGTTGCCCTTCTCGTCGCGTTTCGCGCGCGCGGCCTTCCCTTTCAGGACCGTCAACTCACCGATGACATCCATCTTCGCGTCCACCGCCTCGAACGCCGCCTTTTCGGACACAAACAGATTCTTCACCGACCCGCCGTTATCCACCGCTTCGACGCAATAGACGATCGGGCCACGCTCGAGCGCCACGCGACCGCGGTTCGCCTCGACCTTGTCGTCGCACAACACGCGCCGCACCGACATCGGCAGGTCCAGTTCGACCTGGTCGCCCTTTTTCCACTCGCGTTCGATCCGCGCAAACCCCTTGTCGAGCGTTACGGGGACATCCTGGCCGTTGACCTTCAGCGCAACCTTCCCTTTCGGAGCGTCCTCATAGCGATACAACCCGCCCGGGGCCACTTCGTTGCGCGCCCAACCGGGGATCCGCACCATCAGTGCGAAAGAAGCCGCCTTACCCTCCGCCGGCTCCAAGGCCAGCGCCACCTTGCCGTCCCACGGGTACCGCGTCGTCTGGCGCACCGTCACCTTGCCCGAGGGCAACTCGATCTTGCCCTCGCCGCCCACGAACAGGTTCACATAGAGCGCGCCCTCGCGCTGGGCATACACATAGCCGGGAAGCGACGGCAGGAACCGCACCACGTTCGAGGGACAGCAAGAGCAATCGAACCACGGCGAGCGCTCGTAATTGCCCGAGGAAGCCAGCGGATTGGGATAGAAGAACTTGTCCCCCTGAATCGAAACGCCGGAAAGGAAGCCGTTGTAGAGCGTGCGTTCGAGCACATCGAGGTAGCACGCGTCACCATGCAACAGGAACATGCGGTGATTCCACATACAGTTGGCAATCGCGGCGCAGGTTTCGTTGTAAGCCGACTCGTTGGGCAGTTCATACGCCGCGCCGAACGCCTCTCCGTCCGCGCGCGCGCCGATGCCGCCGGTCAGGTAGAGTTTTTTCTCCACCACGTCGCTCCAGATGCGGTCAATCGCCTCCACATAAGCCTTCTCACCCGTCAGCGCCGCCACATCGGCAACACCCGAGTACAGATACGCGGCGCGCACGGCGTGCCCCACCGCTTCCTTCTGTTCGAGCACCGGCAGATGGTCCTGGGCATACTCGCCATAGAGTTTCCGCCCGGTCTTCGCGTTGCCGCGCGTGTCGATGAAGAACTTTGCCAGCTGGAGATACTTCTCGTCGCCCGTGGCCCGGTACAGGCGGCACAGGCCGATTTCGATCTCCTGGTGGCCGGGCGCATCGGGACGGCCCTTCGGGCCGAACACCTGGTCAATCAGGTTCGCGTTACGGATCGCCACGTCGAGGAACGTCCGGTCGCCCGTGGCCATGAAATGCGCCACGGCGCCTTCGTACATGTGCCCCACATTGTACAATTCGTGCGAGGACTGCTCACTCGACCAGCGCGTCGGACCCGACCCTTGTTGGGGATGTTCCGGATCAATGGTCCGCGACGTGTAGAGGTAGCCGTCCTTTTCCTGAGCGGCGGCCACGCGTTTGATCAGATTGTCCAGATAGGAGCGCAACTGCGGGTCCTCATGGATCGCCAGCGAGTAGGCGGCGCCTTCCATGATCTTGAACACGTCGGAATCGTTGAAAAAGATCCCGATGAACTTGCCCGGATCTTTTTCGCCGCGGTTCTTTGCCGCCGCCTTGTCGAAATTGCTCAGGCGGTCCGTCTCTTCGCACTTTTTGAAGTCGTAAGGAATCGTCACCTTCCGGTTGGTCTCAAGACGCGGCGACCAGAAACCGTCCGAGAACTGCACCTGAGTGAACGGCACCGGCTGAACCGGGTAATCCTTCTTATCCGCCCCCTGGACACCGGCGGACAGCATCAGCGCG
>DAOPYU010000333.1:0-5236 GCA_035353095.1 Candidatus Sumerlaeota bacterium
GTGTTTTGAGTCTGGCTGATTCCAAACGACTTGTTCGCGCAACTGCGGTTTCAAGGTTGATACACATAAGACTTTAGTCAACTTCTCAAGAGGAACCGCGAAAGACGCGAAAATCGCGAAATTTTCATTCTTTCTCGATTTTCTCGGTTTCCCGCAGTGGCGGTTCCCGAGAGAAATCGGAAACCTTCAGCCCTTCTCTGTTCGGGTTTCCCCGAACCCAGATTTCCGGTAGGGGCGGGTTTCAAACCCGCCCTCTCCCAATCCGGAGCATTCGCCGGGCGGGTTTGAAACCCGCCCCTACGGATGCGAATCCCTTTGCGAGGAAGCGACAGGTGGCTAAAGGCCCACGAGGAATCAACCCCATGCGACAGACGGCAAAGGGCTACGACGCACTCGTCTCCGCTTCTTTTCGCGTGTTTCCTGTCCCTCGAACTCAGGACTCCTTCACCAGTTCCAGTTTGCTGCGATTCTCCACTTTCACCGTGTAGCCCGAGGGCGCTTCAATCTGATAAAGCAGTTTGCCCCCCTCCCGCCGCCATCTGAGTTCGACCTTGCCGTCGGGCGTGGGCAGAGAACCCTCGCACCGCTCCAGATTCAAGTCCGTGAAACGCAACTGCACTTCCTTGTGGACGGTATCCAGTGCGGCGATGCCCAGAACATCCCGATAGAGAACATGCACGCCGCCGTGCGAGGCGAAACCGTGGTTGCAGCTCGCGGAGGGCGTGTCGTTCTCCCAGAGCGTACCGGTCCGGTCCACCATGTAGAGTTGATAGGCGAGGGACTCGTCGAGCAGCTGCTGGCTCAGGCCGGCGCGGGAAAGCAGTTCCAGGCGCACGACATTCCCCACGAAGGCGTTGGCCGGATGCACTTCCGGGAAGGCCTTCGTCTGCTTGCGCTGCGGGCCGAAGTCCTTGACCAGCGTCTGCCAGAGCTGTGGATGCGTTTCCGGCGTGGCGGTGTGGAAAAAGAAGGCGAAATACTGACAGACTTCGCTGTGGTTCTGTGTGACCTCCAGTTTCCCGTCCCGGCGCACGGCATTGTCCACAAAGAACGTCCCGTCGAAGGATTGCTTGCGGATCACGTCGCGGATCTTCTCCGCCTCGGCGGTGAGGTCGGAACGATTATACATGCGCCCCATGGCGGCGAGGACCTCCGCGTAAAGCATGTTCGAAGGATAATTCACATCCTGGACAAAATCGTTGGCCTTGGACCATTCGACGAAGACCCAGCTGTTCAACTTCTCCAGAAGCCCGTCTTCGTTGCGGAAACGCTTGAAGTAGTCGAGCAGTTGCATCAGGCGCGGTTCGAGCGCCTGGACCGTCTCCCGGTCACCGCTGCGGGCCAGGTACTCCTCCAGTTCGACGACGAACCACATGGCCCAGTTCGGAATGAACACCCCGTCGTTGTGGTCCGACGGATAGCACATCGGCAGCATCCCCTCGGGCAGGTGCGCGAACTTGCCGGGCAGGCGGTAATTCTCGAACAGATTCCGCTCGATGAGCGCCTTGCCGGTGAGATCCTGGGCGACCCGCGAGGTGAAGAAACTGTCGCACAGCCAACCCGCCCGCTCGCGCGAGGGACAGTCCATGAACACATCCACCGCGTTCTGGCGGAAGGTCTCGACCCCCGCCGCGAAGAGCTGGTTGAGCCGTTTGTCGCTCGCCTGGAAATGAACGTCCGCCGGGATGGGGCTGACGTAATCGCGCAGGTAAAGGCCGCTGACCTCGCAATCGCCTTCCAGTGCCAGGAGTTTCAGGTACCGGAGCGTGTAAGGCTCGAAGGCCTCGAGGTCATAGGTGCCGGGTTCGAGATCCCACTCGACAATGTTGACGCACGAGAGCCGCTTGAAGTCCACATCGCCGTTGCTGAGGATTTCATCGAACGTGAAGAAAAACCGCGTCTTGTTCCGGCACGTGACCCGGGCGCCGAGGAAACCGGTGGTATTCACACCGAAATCCAGAATCTGGTACGACCCGGCCTTCAGCGCCAGGGACGCCTCGGCGCCATAGGGCTGATTGACCGCTTGCGTCGAGGCATTGCCCACCCCCTGCAGTTCGATCGTCGGAATGCAGATCAGTTCCGCCTCCGGGAATCCCCCAAGCTGCGGCCCGATACCGGTCAGCGACCGGTCCTTCCACGGGTTCTCCACTTTCAAACCGGTCTTCAGGTCCCCCCGGGACACGACTTCCTTCGGCGCGTGGCGGGTGAACTCGCAGTACGGTACCCGACGCGGAAGGAGCGCCTTCTCGGAAACAGGGACGCACTTGGCGGAAGTCAGCGCCACCGTCAGGTCCTTGCGCCACCGGTCGTACCCCGGCGCAAGGTGATACACTTCCGAGAAAGGCCGCTGGAAACTGTAACGCTGAACCTTCTGGACACGCTCGGGGAGAAGTCCCGCCTCGAACGACTGGCCCTCTGCGCCCGTGGCCGCGAGAACCTGGCCCTCCGCCACCACCTCGGCCTGAAGGAAGGACGGCTGGTCGAGCAGGTAGAAACTGTTCACATTGTACCCGGCGACCTCGAAGGCCACCACATTCTTGCCGGGCTTGACCTTCGCGCTCAGGTCCAGTTCATCCACGCGATACCACCCGTGCGGCCCTCGGGCCGGACCGTGGCCGATGAACTCGCCATTCAGGAAAACCCGGTACAGCGTGGCGCCCGTGGCCCGGAGCAGGACTTTCTTCCCTGTGGGAACATCAAAACTCGCCCGAAAACCGACCGTGATGTTCTTCTCCGTCTCGCGCCCCTCCGGCCAGACCGGCTGAGCCGCGATGAATCGGGGCGAATTCTCCGAGGACGTCTGGAGGGCTGTCCCTTGAGGCGTTTTTGACGTATTGGAGGACGAATCGTCGGCCTGCCCGGCCCAAACACACGGCGCCCCCACCAGGAGCCCCAGTGTCACGATCCACGATACGGAACGGAGCCACCCGCGCACGGACAGGTTCATGGCCATGAAGTTCATGTTTGAAGACATACAAATTCCCTTTCGCGTTCTCTCAAAATTGCCTGATGGCCTGCCGATTATTCCGGCAGATTCCCCTTTTGTCCACCATCTTTTGCTCAACGCATCGTCACCGGACAGATCAGGGAGGAGAAGACAGGGACAGGGCTCCCGGAAGATCTCGAAGCGGGAAGGAATCTCGACGCGCACTCAATTCAGAAACCGATAAACCAGCCAGATCCCCAGGATTCCCCCTGCCACGCTTCCAAACAGGGAAGCCATGGAAATGGAATCGGCTCCCAGCAGGATGGGCACATAACCGCCAATCGTCGAACCAACTACCATGGACAGCATGAACAGGGATTTCTCGGACATCGTATCCTCCGCTTGAGAGTCACTGCAAACTTCTGCACTTCTGCGTGCTATTATAGGGATTTCCCTTCTCTTTGGAAACGGGAATCCGGCAAACCCCTGTTTTCCCAAAACAAAATCCCCCCTTTTTTTCCTCGACCCGACTGTGACAAGGAGTGAAAATTCTTGCGTTCCAGCGCTTTTCGCGTCATGTTAAAAGGGTCAGGCGGTTTTCACGCTTCAACTGAAATGAGATATTGAAAATCTTACGCGAAGTGAGGTGGAATACAACCATGGCCGACAGCGACATGCAAGATTCTGGAAGTCCATTGCAGGAAGAGGAAAACGGCGCCAGTCTGGATGCCCTGTTGAAAAACGCCCAGGCGCTTTTCGAGGAGGGAGATCTGACCGGCACGATCAAATGCCTTCAGGAGAGCATCAAACGATATCCCCAATCCCCCCTGCCCCACCACAACCTGTCGGTCGTCTATATCAGCATGCTGCTCGAAGAGGAAACCCGAAAGGAAGTCTGGGAAGACCTGGCCGACGAGGAAGCCTGTTTCGAGGCGGCCGTGCGCGAATCGGAACAGGCGATAGGACTGGACCGCAATTTTGTGGCCGCCTATAATAACCTCGGCATGTTGTTCGCCTCGCGTGGCTGGTGGACCGAGGCCGTCGCGCAGTGGGAAATGTCCCTGAGCATTGACCCCGGTCAATCGAAAGTCCGGGACGAAATGATGCAGGCTCGCAGTCACCTGGATTGACGGCGGTCGTTTTCGCCCCCTGCCCCGCGAGATCAGATTTGGGAGGTTGTCACCCGTGGAAGATACCCCGCAATTCACCCCTTCAGATATCCTCGTGCCGGCTCTGCCCTTCCAGACCGTTCTGATTCTGGATGAACAGGCCGACTCGATAGCCACCCTGAAACCGCTGCTGCCCGAACCGCAATGGCGTGTGCTGGCGGGGGAATCCCTCGAATGGCTCACCACCCTGCACCGCGAGGAAATCGAGTCCGTCTCCATCATCTTCCTCTCCGAGAGTCTGCCTCGGGCTCCCGAAGACCCCTCCCCCCTGAGTGCGCAGGACCTGGAAACCCGGCTTCTTCCCTATTTCCCTCTGGCTGCGCTGGTGCTGTTGGAAGGCCGCAAGCCTCTCGATCTGAACGGACACGTCACCGCGCAACTGGCGACCGCCCGGTTGATCCGCCCCCTGAATCCGGACGCCGCCCGCCAGGCCCTCAACGCTGCGCAGGCTTACCACATCTGGCTGCGTTCGGCCTTCTGGCGCTGGAACTGCCGGACGGGTCAGGAAGTCTTCGAGGAATCCATCGCCCGAATCCTGCACGACATCAACAACCAGATCACCGGCATCAAAGGGGGGCTCGACCTGCTCGACATGGTCTTCGCCAAGCTTCCCGATTGTGACGCCAAACAGCAGGGAATGCGTTATCTGAACCAGTTCCTGCGGGCCGGCATGGCCCAGACCGAACAGATGATCCAGCGGTGGCGACGGTTGCGGGGCATGAAAAAACAGGCCGTGGAACACGTCTCGGTTCTGCCCACCCTCCGGCAGGCCGCGCTGGCCCTCACCACCCCTGCCCAGATGCGCCATATCACTCTGCACATCGCCGGACAGGAAGTGCCCTTTGACCGACTGGAAACCGCGCCGGAATGCGAGACCTTTCAAGTCGAGGCCGGGGCCGAACTTCTGGGACATGTCCTGGTTCAGGCAATCCAGAACGCGATCGAAGCCATTGCCGAACAGGAAGATGGACGGATCTGGATCGAAGTGGGCCTGACGCGCAACGACACCATGGTCTCGGTCGAAATTTTCGACAATGGCCCCGGTATCCCCGAAGAAATCCGTGCGGATGTCTGGCGCGCTTTCTTCTCGACCAAAAGCGGAGTTCGCACGGGAATGGGACTGGCCATTGGCAAACAGGTG
>DAOPYU010000334.1:0-5227 GCA_035353095.1 Candidatus Sumerlaeota bacterium
AACAGCCGAACAGGTGTTTCTGCCAAAGCGCTTTTACAGAAACACCTGTTCGGCTGTTGGGATTATCGCCAGATCCACATGGCGCCTCATGAAATCAGGCGCATCGCGGAACTGATTGGCGGAATCGGGGACGGGCAGATTGTCTTTGCCTCCGACCCGGATGATACGGTTCTGGCTATCGGGGTCTGGTGGCCCTGGAGCAGCGGTTCGACCATTTCCCTGCGCATCGGGCTGGTGCCCCGGAAACCGGAAATCGAGCAGGGACCGCTCGATACATCTCTCAAAGAATGGTTCGGTATTTGACATGCCTGGAAGAAGCCTCCCGCAATCGGTTCCCACTTCTGATCGGCTGAAAGGCGAGGTGAACAGATCATGAAAACACTGTCGGGTATTCCAATGGGGGAAGCCCTGGCCTCTCCCGAGCACGCAAAACCAGCGGATATTGCCAACATCCGAGACCGACGCCGAAGCAGCGAGGATCGGCGTGTCGGAGAGCGCCGCCAGGAAGATCGCGACCACAAACGCAAACGGATCGCCCTGCTGCGTTCCCTTTTCCTCATCCTCGGGGGGATTATTCTGATTCAGGTCACGTCCTGGGCGGTTAATTCGTACACCACCCGGGATTTGAAGCAACCTCCCATGATTCAGGTTCGGATTCCGGGGGCAGGGGTGTGGAAAAGCAAGCCCAAGGACATGGCCTACTACTTTGCCAGTCAGGATGTCATGTCCAATCTGGAGAAACGATCCCTGCCTGAAAAAATCCGGAACGACATGCTGGAACTTCGCATCCAGAGTCTTGATGGGGCCAAAAACAAAGATTCCCTGTTGGGACGGGTACGCGAAATGCCGTGGAATGCTTACCAGCAGCGGGCGGAATTCACGCCGGATGAAAAGGGGGAGAAAAAGCCCACCGAGTCCGACTGGCAGTTGGCGCTGCGGGAAGCAGTTCTGGAATGATGCGGATCACTTCCGGCTTCCAGAATTGAGTAACATTCTTCAGAAATGACTATTCCAATTATTGAAGAGAGACTGAAGGATGGGGGAGAGCCCCCAAGTCGTTTTTTCGGCAAATGGGAAGGGTTGATTTTGGGGTTGTTGGAGGTGATTCCGGCAAATTCTGCCGGAGGAAAGGAAAGAAGCGGGTGCATTTTCTTTGACACAACTCTTGCTTATTATACTAGGGAGTGTTTGAATGAGTGTGCCGCTGGAGTGGTACGAGGCGGAGGATGTCAGCAGGGAAGGTTTTTCCGGGAGAACGAGGAGTCTCAAAATTGAGACTCTTGAATCTCAAAAATGGGAAAGAACCGGTGGGGCGTCTCGAAATACACAGTCCATTTTCTCGAAGAAAACCAGCCAGAAGAATGTGAAGAATTGATATCAGGTGAGTTAGTGAACGGTTTTCCTTTGGCATGGATGCTGCATTGCAAAGAAGGGCCCAGTTGGCAAAGTGAAGCGCCAGACTTGGGGGGACGTGGATGCGGGTGCGGTTCCTGTTGAAGTCATCGGTTGGGGTGCGTATGCAGCCATCAGCCTTTTTCTTGGAGGATCTCGAGAAATGATGTTCAGGCTTGAAAGAACGCTGGGGATTCTGGTTGTTTGGCTGCTGTTGATGGGGACCTCTCTGGTGAGTCTTGCCGGGGCGGCGACGCAGAGTGTGGCGCTGGACTGGGATGACAATGATGAGCCCGACATGGACTACTACAATGTCTATCGTTCCACTTCCAATGCGGGACCCTATGTGAAAATCAACACGACCGGTGTGCGGGTTTCCGAATATCGGGACGTCAGTGTCGAGGCAGGAAAAGTCTATTTTTACAAAGTGACGGCGGTTGATACGTTTGCCAATGAATCGAATTTCTCGGATCTGGCTTCCGTCACGCTGCCAGCCGAGACCCCCAAGACAAATGCCGATCTGGTCGCCAATGCCGGTCCGAATGAGCATATCAGTGTCGAGACAACGGTGACCCTCAATGGATCGCAATCTCTGAATCCCAACGGAACCATTTCGGCCTATCTGTGGATGCAGACCAGCGGGCCCGAGGTTGTCCTGGCCGATGAAACCAGCTCGGTGACTTCCTTTGTCGCTCCAATGGCCGACTCCATGACCACGTTGACCTTCCAACTGTTTGTGTGGGATCAGGACCATGTCCGTTGCAGTGTCCCCAGTGTCACCGCCCGAACGATTGTGCCGGGCGCCATCGCCAATGCCGGATCCGATCAGGATGTCAGTGTGGGGCAGACCGTCACGCTTGACGGGACCCAGTCGAAACCGACCCATGACCCCATAGTCGCCTACTTCTGGTTGCAGAAGAGTGGGCCGACGGTACAGATTCTGGACGACGCCAGTTCCCGGACAACCTTTGTGGCGCCCAAGGTGAACAAACTCACCACGCTGGTATTTGATCTCTACGTCTGGGATGCGCATGGGTTTGAGACGATGGACCGGGTCAACGTCAAAGTGCATTCCGAGTGGCCGGTAGCCGTGGCTGCCGCGCCGGAAAAGAAGGTGGTCAACCCGGGGGACGTTGTGACGCTGAATGGGACGGCCTCGTGGGATCCCGATGGACAGATCGTCGGTTACCTGTGGCTTCAGGCGCAGGGCAGTTCGATCCCGGTGAAGATCGCGGATGAGAACAGTTCCATCACGACGTTTGTGGCTCCGAGCGTGGATGCGCCGACGACGATGACCTTTGAACTCTATGTGTGGGACAATGACCTGAACCGCTCCGCAGTGGCGGCTCAGGTGGTGGTGCGGGTCGAGAATGTAGGCAACCGTGCCCCGGTGGCCAATGCCGGAGTGGATCAGAAGGTCAAACGGACGTCCAAAGTCACACTCGATGCCAGTAAATCCTCCGATCCGGATGGCGACCCCATCACATTCCAATGGACCCAGATGTCCGGCATGACGGTCAAGTTGCGTGATGCCAACACCGTCCGGCCGAGTTTCACGGCTCCAAATGTCAATGTGGACAGCGTCCTGGTGTTCCGGGTGACGGTGTCGGATGGCAAGTACACCAATACCGACGATGTTCAGGTGGTGGTCACTCCGCGTGGGCAATATGCCCCGACGGACGAATAGAATTCCTGGGCGTACAACGAGGTTGGGACAGAATAATCCGTCTGTGAGAGGTTCTCTCATCAGGCGGATTATCTTTTCAGAGGCTTTGCTTTTTTAGAAAAGCGATTGCGTTTTGTCCCGCTTCTGTAGAGAATGCCCGCGTGCGTGGAGGTGACTGGGGCCCGGTGGCTCCTGCGGTCTTCAAAACCGTTGTGCCGCTTAACGGCGGCGGGTGGGTTCGACTCCCATTCACCTCCGCCAGTTTTCTGGAAATTCCCGGAAAAACACAGGTGGGTGAACCGCATGGAAAGATTCCTGGTCACAGGGGCCAAGGGCGATGTGGGAGAGGCCGTCATGGCGCGTCTGCAGGCGCTGGATCTGGACGTGTTGGGCGTGGACAGTCCGGAGGTCCATCTGGCCAATCCCAACACGGCCAATGCCCTGCTGGAAAGGACGTGTCCCACGCATGTGATCCACTGTGCCGCCTGTCGGGGACAGGAGGACCCGGAGGCGCTCTGGGGTCCGGAAACGGGTGAAGCGCAGGTGCGGGCGACGCGTTCTCTGGCTGAATCCGCCGCCCAGCAACGGCTGCGTTTTCTGTATGTCAGCTCCTGCCAGGTCTTCAACGGCAGGAGTCGGGAGCCATATTCCCCGAACGCTTCCCCGGACCCGCAGACCCGGTACGGGTGGATGCACTGGCAGGGGGAGTGGGCGGTTGCGGAACATCTGGAAGCGTATCAGATCGTTCGTCCCGGTTGGCTCTACGGGGCAAAAGGGGACGACTGGGTTGTGAAGTCCTGGAAATTGCTGGAAACCGGTCAGGCGGTGCGGGCGAGCGCCGAAGAAACAGGGACACCGGTTCATGTGGGGGACCTGGCGCGGGTGATTGTGGATCTGGCGCAACGTGAGATCGGTGGGGTTTTTCACGTGGCAAACACCGGTTTCTGCAGCCGGTGGGAATTCCTGCACCGCGTGGCAGAATTACGGAGCCAAGATCCGGCTCGTGTTCTGGCGGTTCCACAGTCGGATACCGGATGGGCGCATTGTCCTGCTTGGACGGTGCTCGACTGTACCCGTACATGGGCAGCCGGGGTGCCCGTTGCGGCCTCCTGGGAAGACGGGTTGCGACGTTTCATAAATCAATGGGAATGAGTCGTTTTGCTCTTGCGCTGAGTCGGGAAGTTGCATAAAATGGAAGCTGTTGATTGATGTTTTCTCTCCGATGCCGGAATGGAAAGGAGAGAGGGGGTAACCGGAAAGTTTTGTATCACCTGTGTTGTCAGGGCAAGGATTGCCATGGAACTCAAGCCACCCACCGATTCCCAGCGGATTCTCGAGCAAGCGGCTCTCCAGGATGCCGGTGAGGGAACGCGAGGGCGTTTTCACGGGATTCTCATGGGGTTGCAGGGCCCCTTGCGGCGCCAGCGGTTCAATCTCGACAAGAAGATTGTCACGATTGGCCGCGACATGAACGCGGACATTCTCATCAACGACAGCAAGACAGCCCGCCGCCACGCCAGTGTCATCTATACGAATTTCGAACGAAAAGACGAAATGCCGCAGATGCGTCTCTATGATTGCGGCATTACAAGCGGCACGTTCGTCAACGGTCAGCAGGTGCCCAACGAGGGCTCGCTTCTGCACGACAAGGACCGGGTGCAGATCGGGAAAAGTGTGTTTGCCTTTTTTCTGCTGGACAGCGAAGAGAGCACGCTCGACCGCAAACTCGAGGAAATGGCCACGCGGGACACCCTGACGGGTTTACTGAACCGTCGGCTGTTTCGCGAGACGGTGGACCGGGAGATCGCGCGAGCGGCTCGTCATGACCGGCCCTTGTCACTTCTGCTGGTGGACATTGATGCCGATTCGGTGCTTCTGGCGAATGCGCAGGGACGCGACATCCAAGAGGAAGTGTTGCGCCAGTTGGGGGAATTTCTGGAAAACTTCCTGCGCCCGGCCGATGAGGCTTCGCGCAATGAGGACGACACGATCTCCGTCTTGTTGCCCGAGACCGATGGCGCCGGCGCCGAAGCCACGGCTTTACGTGTCTGTCTGAACCTTGAAAAGCACGCCTTCCGTTTCGGGAACGATTCTTTCAGTCTCAAACTCAATATCGGGGTGACGGTGTGGGATCGTTCTGTGGATCTGGATACGTTCCTGAGTCAGGCC
>DAOPYU010000335.1:0-5167 GCA_035353095.1 Candidatus Sumerlaeota bacterium
TGCTTGAACAGGGACGCCCCTGCCAGGTTATCGTTCTTGAGCGCGAGGCGCGCCCGGGGGGGATGGCCCGATCGGTCGAAGTCGAGGGCCTGGTGTCAGACCTGGGCCCCCATCGCCTCTACAGTGCGCTCCCGGAAATGCGGACCTGGTTCCAGCGGGAGCTGGGCGATTCCCTGCTCTGTGTCGAGCGTTCGAGCCGGATGTTCGCACAAGGGCAATACCTGCGTTACCCCCCTTCCCCCCGGGAACTCTTAAGCGCCTATGGCCTCTTCAAAATGGGGCATTTCGCGGCAGGCGCGGCTGCGGCCCGCTTCCGGGCCCTCCTGGGGGGGCTGGAACCGGACAGTTTCGCCACGGTCATGGAACGCCGCTTTGGCCGTCCCCTTTGCGAGGCGCTGGTTTTCCCCTATATCCGCAAAACCTGGAAACTGGAGCCGGAACAGGTTTCGGCCCGGGCCGCCCAGGCACGCGCCACAATGGGGGGCGTGTTGCGCATGGTGCGGCGTCTTATCCATCCGCACGAGGAACCGGGCCAGGAAACCACCCTGCGGCAGTTCCAATATGTGCGGGGGGGGATCGAGCGGCTGGCGGAACACCTGACGCGGGGAGTCGAACGCCTCGGTGGCCGGATCGTGTGCCACGCCGACGTGCAACGCCTTGAGCGAGACGGGCAGCGAATTCGCCGGATACATTTCCTGAACCGGGTAACCGGCCAAAACGAAACACTCGACTGCGATTTCGTTTTCTCCACCCTGCCGCTGCCCGCACTGATGCGGGACCTGATCGTCCCCCGGTTTAAGTCCAGCGACCTTTATCACGCCGCCCAGACGCTGCGGTTTCTTGCGGCCCGACTGGTCTTTGCGGTCGTGCGGCGGTCCCGCCTGAGCCCCGACCACTGGCTTTATTTCCCGGAGGCGCGTCCGGCCCTCAATCGGGCCTACGAGTCGCGGAACTTTGACGCCTCCCTGGGAAGGGAAGGGCGGACGCTGATCTGCCTGGAAGGAACCTCCCTGAAGAATTTCGGGGACACCCATCCGGACGACTCGAATCTGGCGGGATCGTTCGTCCGGGAAATCGCTTCGACCGGACTGCTTCAGGAGTCGGAGGTCGAAATCACCCAGGTTGAAGGGCTTTCCGAGGCCTACCCGCTCTATGAGATCGGGTATGAACGCCATCTGGCCGTTCTGGAAACACACCTGCGGCGGATCGAGAACCTGATTTCACTCGGACGGCAAGGACTGTTTCACCACAACAACATGGACCACACGATCTTTACGGGCTTGCGTGCCGCCCGGTGCTGGACAGAGGAGCAGAACCCGACCGCCGCCTGGTTCGAGAAGGAAATCCCCCGGTTCGCACAGTTCCGAATCGTGGATTAGATCAGAGTACCCAAGGAGGCCGTCATGACCGAAATGCGCATTGATCCGGAAAAAGATTATGAGAAAACCGAGTTTCTCGAAATCGTGAACTTTCTGCACGGCCTTCTGGAGGAAGCGCTGAACGATCCCGACCGGCGTGCCCGTTCGATCAAGGAGTTCATGGAAACAGCCTTCAACCTGGATTCGGACCGGATCTGCTCGGGAAAGGCCGAAGCGCTGGTGGACTTCCTTTCCGAACTGGCCGACGACCTGGTTTTCTACGAGGCCAATCCGGTCGAACGCGACCCGGAAGCGGGTTGTTATGGCGACGAAGAACTGGCCGATATTCTCGAAGAATCGCTGCCCCTGCTGGACGATCTTCTGCAGGACTTCTCCGGGGGAAAATGAGAACCACCTTCCCCATTTCCATGATCCCGATATGAGGTCCGAATCCGAGACACCATGACAGAAACTGTTCAACCCCATCCCACTGCCACCTCCCGCGTCGAACGTCCGATCCGCCAGGTATTGCTGGCCGTTCCCCCCACCGGCCTCTATATCCGGGAAGACCGGTGCCAGACGCCGATCAAACACATGCCCAGCATCACGTTGCGCCCGCCGATTGACCTGCTCTACGCCGCCGCCGGGTTTGAAATGGGCGGGGCCACCTGCACACTGGTGGACTACCCTGCCGAGAATCGGGATCTGGCCGGATTTCTGGACGACATCCGCCAGCAGCAACCGGATCTGGTCCTGCTCAGTATCACCACCCCCGGTTTCGACGACGACATGGCCGTGGCCGCCCACATCAAAGAGGTGGCGCCCGCCACGGTGGTGGCAGCCAAAGGGGCTCATTTCAATGTACTGGACCGGCAGGCCTTCGAACAGTACCCCGCGCTGGACCTGGCCTTCCGGGGCGAGTATGAACTGGCCTGTCGGGACCTGGCCCAGGGTCTCCCCTGGGGCTCCATCGAAGGGTTGACCTATCGGACCCCGGCGGGCGAAATTGTCCGCACAGCGGACCGCCCTTTCCTCGAGGACCTGGATGCGCTTCCCTTTCCCGCGCGACATCTGGCTCACAATGCCCTGTATGTCCGCCCCGATACCGGCGAAATGCAGACCACGCTGGTGACCAACCGGGGGTGCCCGTTTTCGTGCATTTACTGTCTGGCCAATCAGGTGGCGGGGCGCAAGAACCGCATGCGCTCACCGGGTAACATTCTGGCCGAAATCCGCGAGTGCGTGGAACGGTACGGTATCCGGAATTTTCTGTTCCGCTCGGACCTCTTCACGGCCAATCGCGCCTGGTTGCTGGAACTGTGCCGGTTGATTCAGGAAAGCGGACTCAAGATCGCCTGGTCGTGCAATTCGCGCGTGGACACGATTGACCGGGAAATGTTGCAGGTGATGAAGGCCGCCGGGTGCTGGATCATCGCCTTCGGGGTCGAATCCGGTTCCCAGGAGATGCTCGACCGGATCAACAAGAAGACGGACTTGAGCAAGGCGCGCCAGGCGCTGGCGCTGACCCGGCAAGCGGGGATTTTGTCGAGTATCTACTTTCTGATCGGCCTGCCCTGGGAGACCGAGGAAACGCTGGCGGCGAACGAGCGGTTCGCCCGGGAAATCAACCCGGATGTGCTGGAGATTTTTTACGTGTATCCGTTCCCCGGCACGGTTCTCCACGCGCAGGCCGTTGAACTGGGTCTGCTGTGTCCGGACCAGATCCCCCACCAGGCCTACGACGCCCCCTGCATGGACGGTCTCCACCTGACCCGCGAACAGTTGACGGCAGCGCGCAATCGGATTTTGAGCCGGTTCTACCTGCGTCCGCGCATCATCGCACGGACTCTGTGGCGCGCCCGGTCGTTACGGGAATTGGGAAATTACCTCTGGTACGGCCTCCGGCAGATCAAGGAATTTCTTTGACTCTGACGTTCCGACTGTCTAAAGTCAGCGGACACGGGACTGCCCGCGCCGGGCGGAACTTTCCCAAGAAATCATGCAAAGGACTCCGATACGTGAAAACACTGGTTTCGACTGAAATGCGTTTGAGACTGACCTCATTTTTCCTGGCCCTGATTCTGTTGGGGTTGCTCGCCGGTTGTGGCAAGAAAACGCCCGAAGCGCTTTACGCCGACGCCGAACTGGCGTTTCAACGTCAGGACCTGATCGGCGCCATGCTCAAGTGCCAGAAAACACTCGAACGCTCGGCTGACAATCAGGAGGTGCGGCGCAAAGCCCATGCCCTGCTGGTTCAGATTCAATTGATGAACAACCGTCCGGAAGAAGCCCGTCAGGAACTCGAGACCATCATCCAGGAAGAAGGCCTTACGAGCGAATTCGGCCAGGGCGCCTACCGGCGCAAGATCGAAATCCTGATCGGCGAAGAGAAGTTCAACGACACCATCGCCGACATCGAGAAAACATCCGCCACGCTGAAAGTCGCGCCCCAATTTGCCTGGGACACCCAACTGGTCCTGGGCCAGACCTACATGCAGACCGAACAGACAACGAAGGGCCTGGCGCTCTTCGAGCATCTGCGTACCCGCGCGATTACGGAACAGCAGGCTCTCAACGCGACCGAGCAGCTGGTCGCCTCGTTCAACTCGAAGGAGCGTTATAACGACGCCATCCGGCTCTATGAAGAATATCTGGTCAAATACCCGAACACGGAGTTCAAAGGACGTCTCTATTTCGGAATCGGCTATTACCACAAGACCATCGCCGAGAAGTCCAAGAACCCCCAGGAAAAGGAATCGGAAGAGAAGAAAGCGCGCGACAACTTCGACAAGTCCCTCGAGTTCTTCACGAAGACCCGGGATGAGGAACTGCTCATCGAGAAAAAGACCCAGACCGCGTTCCAGATGGTGAAAGTGTACCTGACCACCAAGGAATACGACAAGGCGCTGGCGTTGCTGGACAAATGCGCCCAGGAATATGCCGCCAGCAAACAGCCCCCGGAACCCACCCCGGTCATGATTACCATGCAGAAAGCGTCGGTTTATCTGGAAGCCAACCAGAAGGACAAGGCCATGCAGGAGTTGCAGACTGCGCTGGAACCGCTCGTTCAGGCTCAGGACAACCGGCGGACGATCATCATGGGGGGAATCGCGGGGTTGTATGCCGAAGAGAAAAACTATGACAAAGCGGTCGAATGGTACAACAAACTCATCGAGGAATTTCCCAATACAAACATCGTACCCCAGGCCCAGGAAGCGATTCGCATGGTGAAGGCGGAACAAGCGGCGCAGACCACCAGCGCGACCGCGACCACCTCCGCCACAACGGCGACTCAGACCGTCCGGACGGCGCCCACCAGCGCCACTCAGCCTCAGACGCCGCCCGCGCCTGCGGCGCCCGGCGCAACAGCGCCGGCGAAATAATCCGAGTTCCGGGAAGAATGCGTTTCTATCTCTGGGCAAAAGGACGCCGCCGCGGGGCGCACCATCATGAAGGTTCCGATCCAATACAACTGGCTGCCGGAGGGATGTGACCGACGCGCTTTGACGTCGCTCACCAGTCAGGTCATTGCCGAGGCGTTGACTCAGGGTGAGGCGGGTCCCAACCCGGAAACCAGTGTGCTCTACGTGGCCGATGAGGAAATGCGCGCGATCAACCGGATGTATGCCGGCAAGGACCGCCCGACCGATGTTCTGGCCTTCGCCATGCGGGAGGGGGAAAATCTGTCCCTGCCACCCGAGGCGCAGGCATCGGGCGAATTGCTGGGCGATCTGGTGGTGTCGCTCGAGACGGCGCAGCGTCAGGCCGAAAAGCAGGGGCATTCCCTGCGCCGGGAAGTCGCGATTCTG
>DAOPYU010000336.1:0-5149 GCA_035353095.1 Candidatus Sumerlaeota bacterium
TGCCGATATAGTAGTTGAAGCGAGGCGCCTCGCCATAGACGCGCTTCATAATGGCCCTTGCGGCGTCGTGCGTCTTTTTCATCTGCATGTAACCGAAGTTGCGAATCACTTCCTCGTTGAGCGTCCAATCGGGGGGCCCCATCATCTGATGTCCCGAATCGCTTCCGTAACGGGCGCAACCTGCCGTGGGCGACTTCGGATCTTCGCCCCGCAACATCGGCACCATTCCGTTGAAGCCGCCTCCCCCCATCTGAATCGCGCGGCGACTCCAACTGGCCGGAAGCAGAACGCGAAAGTTGATCGGTTTTGCGTTCGGGTCCTTGGGAGCGATTGCCCCCTCGACCACCGCATAGGCGACGGAATTTCCCGTGGCGTCAAACCAGCGTGGCGGAGACAGAGTCACCCCCCCAACAGGTTCGCCTATGTCGGAAACCGGAATCGAAGTGCCCACCCGTTCCACCGTGACATCGGCGGCCGTAATCACCCGATCACCCGTAACCGGTGGAAGCTTCGTTCCCGGAGCGGGAATTGTCTCAGCCGCTCCGGCTGCGAATGAAAAGACAAAGACCGACAACAGAAGGTAGGGGGCAAAACTCGACAGTCGGCGCCTGCTTTGGGTTGTTGACATGTTTTTCTTCATCGAAAGTGACTCCTTGGGCCCACACATTGTTAAAGTCGAGCGTGTCGAACATGCACGCCTCAATAATAAAATTCCCGGATTCTTCTGACGGTTGCCGTCCAGACAAACCGGTTCTCAGGAATGTCTTGCCGGAACCCAAAGCGCCAGCATCCCAATCACCGGGCGCTATTTCTTGCGACAGCGGTCAAAAAAGTCGAACACATCGGGCAAAACGAGCGGCACCATCCCCGGGTGATCCGCCTCGACCTCCTTGTATTCGAGATTGAAACCGTGCCCTTTCATATAATCCCGCATCTGTCGGCTTCCCTCGAGGGACGCCGGAGCCCGAGTGCCTTCCGACATGAAAATGGGCATGTTACGGATGCGGTCCCACGGGTAACCCGCTTCGTCCACAAAGGGACCCGACATGGGCGCCAAAGCCCTCCAGTACTCCGAATACTTGGCGCCCAGATACCAAGTCCCACCACTCCCCATGGAATGACCCGTGAGAAACAGCTGAGTCCGATCAACCGGATACTCGTTTAAAACCATTTCGAGCACGTTAATCACATCCTTCTCGCTGAGTTCCTGCGCACGCTCTCTTTCCGGCGTGACCTTCGTCTTGATCTCCGCCGCTGCGGCCGGCTGACCGAAAACGGCCGGAAGGTGCAGAAAATTCCCATAGGCGGCCTTACAACCCAGAGGCGAAACCAGAAGGTAACCGTGCGCATCGGCCAGTTTCACCATCTGTTTGTCATTTGCATCCAGATACGAACTTTCGGTGTTCCAACCCCCATGCAGAAACATGACCAGAGGCAACTTCGACTTGCCATCCCACTTGCTCGGCACACAGACCCGGTAGGGAATTTCTTCGCCTGCGGCGGGGAAACGGTAAGTTCTCCGCTGGTCGCCCTTTGCCTGCCACTGCGGGGAGTCGGGCGCGGCAAGCGATTTCGCAAACTGCTGCGATTCGCGCATCTGAGTTTGCGGATCAATCACCGTTCCGAAAGAAACGATCCGTACCTTCGCCTCTTTCGCAGGATACGTTTGAACCTCCGCACGGCCAAACGCCGCAGAACAGGCAAAAACCGCTATCAGAAAAGCCCATCGTGTCACCATGTGTATTCACTCCTTGAGTCCCCAATGCCGGTCTCTCACAGAGCCTGCTTTCTCGTCAAAATGTTCTGCATAACGTCACTTGACCCAGCCTTTGAGTATCGGCGCAACGGCAGACGCCCAGATTTCGTATCCTTCCTCATCACCCTGGAAGAGGAGACTGACCGGCCCGCATATTTGCACGTGTAAAGTTCCAGGGCGCAGTTTTGAACTCCCCGGAATCAGACACGATAGCCACATCCATTATGGGGATAGTGGCCACCCGCGTCGTAAAAGCGTGTTTCCGCATTTCCCACCAGAATAGCGGTGTTGTTAACGCTAACACTCCCCGTAAATTTGTTGATCCTTCGCTCCAATCTTACTCTATGAGGACTATCGGACGGGTATCAAGGGAAACCCAAAAACTGAAGTGGAGGAAACTGCCAACAAGTCTTTGCGTGTTCCACGGTTTGTTCGTTGCCCATACAAACTGACAATAACCATGTGGGCTTGGGATTTGTCAAGCCGTTTCTGGGAAAGAATCTTTTGGGGCACTACTGTCCGGCTTCGATTTTCAGGCGCCTTTTTGGGAGGCCGGCATAAATAAGTGACGTAACTGAAGGAATTTCAGAACGACTCATCATCCGAAGATTTGGGAATGCGCCGTCTTTTCGGAAATCTTAGATCCCGATGCTTTCCCCTCGGCTGCGGAAGCAGATTCCAGTTCAGGACTCATTTGAAGATCAAGACCTTGTGTTTCGAGCCTGTTGCCATCCGCCTGAACCATGACTGCCAGAACAACGACTTCGAACCGGCAAACCGAAAGTTTTCCAACCGAACAACATTCGGCAGGGAAAAACGCTCCATTTTTCCCCGGCGAAGGAAATCCGGCTGAATTTTACTTCCTCTTTCTCAAACGGCGGAGTGGATTCTTCGACTCACAATCGTCATTATTTTCAAGGCGATTCGCAATTTTCACCCCACGAGAGAGTGTTCGTTTTTCAAGACGCTCCTCCCGTTTTCCAGATGTACCGAACGCACCTCCCGGTATTGTACTCAGTTCTTATTTCTGTTTATATTCTTCGTGTAGTTTTTCACCATTTTCCCGAAGTCCTTGTCCTTCTTCCGTCTTTCGGCAGCCGATGATTCGAAATGGGCATTTTCTCTTTCCATTTTCAAGTAACTCTCGTATGCCCCCTTGTCTATTTCTCCTTTCTCAACCGCCTCCAGAACCGCACAGCCCGTCTCCCGGGTGTGCGAGCAGTCCTTGAACCGGCACGTCTGAGAAAAGTGGAAAATCCGATCGAACGTGGCGGCCAGCCCCCGGGCGGCATCCGCAATCCCGACTTCCCGCATGCCGGGGTTGTCCACCAGCAGTCCGCCATTCTCCAGAACGATCAATTCCCGATGGGTGGTCACATGCCGCCCCCGCTGGGTACTGTGGCTGACGGTATCTGTCCGCATGACGGTCCGGCCGGAGAGGTTGTTCAACAAGGTGGATTTTCCCACCCCCGAAGAACCGAGCATGCAGTACGTCTTGCCCTTCTCGATCCGCTCTTTCAGGGCTTCGTACCCCGCCTGCGTCGTGTTGCTGATGGCCAGAACCGGAACCTCCCGGATTCGACACAGGATGGCCCCCTTGATTTCCGCAAGACGCTCCGCCTCGATCAGATCGGTTTTTGTCAGGACAATGAGGGGACTCACATTCGACGCATGACAGATCGTCAGGTAGCGCTCGAGGCGGTTGACACTGAAATCCCGGTCGGCGGACAGAACCAGGAACGCGGAGTCAATGTTGGTGGCCAGAATCTGGATCTCCCCGAATTGTCCGACCGCCCGTCGCGAAATGGTCGAGAATCTTGGCAATATCTTGTGGATGAGGGCAAAATCCGCGTCCTGCACGGTCAGACACACCCAATCGCCGACAGCGGGGAAATCTTCGCGGCTGTTGGCCGTGAAGCGCAGATTTCCGGTGATTTCGGCCTCCAGTTCCCCCTCTTCCGTCCGGACCAGGTATCGTTCCTTGTGTTCCGCAACGACCCGTCCCACCTCAAAGTCCTGGAAACCGTTCTCGATTCGCCACTTTTCGAGTTCCGCGGGATACCCCAGATCTTCCAATTTCATTTCGGTTCCTTTTCGAGCCTTCAGGCCCTCTGCAATACGAAGAAGGTGTAGCCATAGTTCTTCGAATACCGCCGGAACATTTCAGCCTCGGTCTCGCACTCGGCGTAAACCGCTTCGGCCTCGGCCACCCCGGCATTCTTGACCTTCAGATCCTTCATCCGCTCGAGCATCGGCGTGTAGTAGTCGTCCCACCAGGCGCTGTCGGGCAGATTGAAGCTTTCGATCACCCGGTAGCCACTGGCGACCGCCATCCGGCGCACGTCGTCCACGGTCCGGATGTCCGGATAAACGGTGTCGAAGTAGGCCCGGATCTCGGCCGGAGGCGCATCCACGAACCAGCACATTTCCGTGAAAGCCAGATAGCCGCCCGGCTTGAGGTAGGCCCGGAAGTCCTCCAGGCCGCGCGCCAGTCCAATAATAAAAATCGAACCTTCGGACCAGAGCAGATCGAAACTCCCTTCTTCGAAGGGCATGGCGATCATGGACAGTTCGCGCGTTTCGATCTTCAGGTCCTTCTGTGCGGCAGCTCGGTCCAGATGATCCAGCACGGGCCGGTGGTTGTCGATCGCCAGGATCTTCGTTTTCAGTTCTTCTGCGAGGATCTGGGTCTGCATGCCGCACCCGCACCCGACATCGAGTACCCGGGGACGGGCGGGCAGATCCTCGAGCAGACTCAACGCCCGGAGGGTCGCTTCCCGGCATCCCGGCCCCTGCCGGGGCAGATCTTCGAAAACCTCAAAAAAGTATTTCATCCTCACCTGATTGTCCTCCACACTTTTGGTCAGCATCCTGACCTGAATAGATTCCTTTTCGCTGAGTCCCAGACTCAGGAGAAACTCGTGATGCGCACCCGGCGCCCGCCGCTCGAACTCGATATGCCAGCGCTTGAGCGCCGTTTCGTCGAGACCACAGGCCTTCTGCAGGCTCACCCACAAATCCTTGTCCAGCCCCGAGGCGTCGCACCCGGCCGCCACCGTCTTGAGCATGCCGGCGATGACTCGTTGCTGGGACTTGAGCGCCGCCATCTGGTGGCCGATTTCGCGCAACCGTTTCTCCAGGATCGGACTGTCGTTGTGGGTGTTTTCCAATAGATGCGCGATTTCCGACAGGCTCAGACCCGCCTCGCGGAAGAAGCAGATGCGTTCGAGCCGGGTCAGATCCTCCTGCGTGTACAGGCGGTAATCCGTGCGGGTTCGCCAGCTCGGGTGCAACAGCCCGATGCGGTCGTAATACAGCAGCGTCGAGCGTGAAAGACCGAAGTGTCTTCCCAATTCTGTAATGCGCCAGGTTTTCATCTCTCCTCTTCCCATC
>DAOPYU010000337.1:0-3659 GCA_035353095.1 Candidatus Sumerlaeota bacterium
GACACTGAGGAGAACATACGCGCCCGGCGTGGTGTCGGGATGCGTTTCCGCGTATTGCTCGTCCAGCACGACCCGATCGGTCTCGATCGTCAGGACCCCGCCATTCGGCATGGCATCGCGGGCATTGACACTCAGGTTCAGAATCACCTGCTCGAGTTGCGACAGATCGGCTTTGACCTGCCCGACCGGCTTCTCCACAAAAGTCTGAATGCGGATATCCTCACCCAGGAGGCGACGGATCATGTCACACATGCCCAGCACCACCTTGTTGAGGTCGAGCGGCTTGACCTCGAGGACCTGCTTGCGGCTGAAAGCCAGGAGCTGGCGCGTCAGATCCCGCGCCCGCTCGCCCGCCTTGAGAATCGGCTCGATATCGGCCCGATAGGGCGAAGCCGGGGGCAGATCCGCCAGCATGATCTCCCCATGTCCCAGAATGACGGACAACAGGTTGTTGAAATCGTGCGCCACCCCGCCCGCCAGCCGCCCGATGGATTCCATCTTCTGCGCCTGCGCCAACTGCTCCTGCAACAGATTGCGGTCAAACTCGTTGCGCTTGCGTTCCGTCACATCCTGCGTGACGCCATAGGCGTAGAGCAGTTCCCCCTCTTCCGCCAGGTGCAGGTGGATTCCCGACGTCTCGAAGTACCGGTCCCCTCCGCCGTTCATCGGCACCCGATACTCGTACGCCACCGGGGTCCGGCGCGCCACCGCTTCGTTGTAGGCGTTTCGATGCTTCCATTGGTCCTCCGGGTGCACTTGCTTGAGAAAGGTTTCAAAGCGCCCGTCGAAAGTCCCGGGGTCGAGGTCATGGACCCGGTACCACTCATCGGATCCCGTCAGGGTATTCGTCGCCAACTCGAGCCGCCAACTGCCCATATGGGCGATTTCCTGAGCGCGGGCCAGATCGGCCTGACTGCGGCGCAACACCTTCTCGATCTGTTTGCGCTCGGTGATGTCGGCAATCAGGCCGTCGCAGGCCACCGCCCGTCCGTCCGAATCGCACCGGGCCACGAGAGTGTTGCGCACCCAGCGCTCGGTTCCATCCTTGTGCAAGATCCGATGCTCGAGCGGCTTGACGGGGCCGTTCATGGCGCTACGGGCATGTTCCATCACCAGCGTCCGGTCGTCGGGGTGAATCATCTCGAGCCAGAGAAACGGCGTCCGGGCGTATTCCTCGGGCGTGTACCCCGTCACCGCGACACAGCCGGGACTGTGGACCGTCGAGGCTGGACACCCGTCCGAAATCTCGACCGTGTAGATGTAATCCGTGACGGACCCGATCATCTGGATGTAACGCTGCTCACTTTCCTGAAGCGCCTTGAGCGTCAGCTGACGCTGGCGCTCGGTTTCCAGATTATCGAGCGCAAACGACACATCCAGGGCGACCTCATCCAGCAGGCTGATCTCCTGTTCCCTGAAGAAATCGGCTTCCCCGCTGTACACATTCAGCGCCCCCCAGACCTTCCCCTGAAAATAGAGGGGGAAAGCCGCCGACGCGCTGAAATTGTAGAGCATGGCGGCATCGTGCCAGGGACGCGTACGATCCTGATCCAGAAAATGGTTGGCGATGGACGGTTTCCCCTCGCGAATCGCGGTTCCCGTCGGTCCCTGTCCTTGCGGGGTTTCGTCCGCCCGTACGTTGATGTGGGCCAGGTACCCCTGGTCATCGCCCCACCGGGCCACACAGTCAACCTCCAGCGTCTCGGGGTTCAGTTTTCCGATCCACGCCAGAAGGAACTCGCCATATTCCACCGCCACCCGGCAGATTGCCTGCAGCAACGCCTCGTCCGTGCGGCTGCGGACAATGGTCAGGTTCACCTGCCCCAGAAAAGCGTACAGGCGGTTCAGATGACGGATGGTTTCTTCCGCCTGGTGCTTGTAGATCGCCATGTCAATGAACGTCTTCAGCTCGCGATCCTCGAAGGGTTTCAGGATATAGCCGAAGGGCTCGGCCTGCTTCGCCCGCTCGAGCGTGGCGTCTTCCGAGAAGGCCGTGAGAAAAACCACTGGCAGATGAAGCCGGCGGCGGATCAGCCCCGCCGCCTCGATCCCATCCATCTCGCCTTCCAACTGGATGTCCATCAATACCAGTTGGGGATGCTTCATCTCCGCCAGATCCAGCGCCGCCGCCCCGTTCGAGGCCATGCCCACCACCCGGTAGCCCTGCATGGTCAGGCGCATCTTCAAGTCGGCTGCGACAATGGCTTCGTCTTCCACAATCAGAACGCTTGGGGTGAGGGGTATCATACAACCTCCGTTCCAATCGGACCCGCTTCGAACGCAATGCGAAAAGTCGAACCGCCATCCTGAAGGATTTCCACAGAACCATGCAGCTGCTCCGTCAGCATCCCCACCAGTTGCAATCCCAGCGTTTGCGCCGCCTCGATATTCAGGTCTGGCGGCAATCCGATCCCGTTGTCGGAAACCGTCAGAACCAACCGCCTCTTTTCACGTTCCTGCAACTCTATCACAATCCGCCCCGAGCGCGCTTCAGGAAAAGCGTATTTCAACGCGTTTGTGACTAACTCGTTGACAATCAACCCGCACGGAACCGCCTGATCGGGTGACAACTCGACCGGAATCATCCTGTTCACCAGTTCCACATGGGACGCTCTGTGCCCATAGGTCCGAAACAAATGGGCGCAGAGTGTCTCGACATAGTACGCAAGATTGACGCGCGCCATGTTCTGCGACCGATAGAGCGTCTCGTGCAGGAGCGACATGGACCGGACCCGGTTGCGCGTCTCCTCGAGCGTATCGAGGACCTCGCGGTTCTGAATCCGCGTCGTTTGCAGATTGAGCAGGCTGATGACCACCTGCAGGTTGTTCTTCACGCGGTGGTGGACCTCCTTCAGAAGCGCGATCTTCTCCTCGAGCGACGTCTTGAGTTCGAGTTCCACCCGTTTGTGTTCCGTCACGTCCTGAACGGTTCCCCGCATCCGCACCGGCCGGCCCCGGCCGTCGTACTGCACCTCCCCATACTCATGGACATACTTCACCCGTCCGTCCGGCATCAGGAGACGATGTTCGAGGTCGTAGGGCTTGTGGTTGCCAATGGAATCGGCAAACGCCCCCTTGACGCGTTCCAAATCCTCGGGATGGATGCGCTTCTGGAAAAACCGGACCGACGAATCGAACTCCGATGGATCAAACTCGAAGATCCGAAAAACCTGTTCCGACCAGATCAGGCTCCGATTCAACAGATCTTCCTCCCAGTTGCCCAGCAACGCCAGACGCTGCGCGTCGCGCAAACGCGCTTCGCTCTGCCGCAACTCCTCCTCGGCCCGCTTGCGCTCGGTCACGTCCTCGAGCGCGGCCACCATGCCGTCGAGTTGGCCGGTACTGGTGAACGTCGGCGCCGCATTGATCGAGAGGAGAATCCGCAACCCATCGGCCCGCCGGATGGCATGCGGCACGTTGTACTCCGCCAGTCCGCTCTCCATCACCCGGTGGAACACCTGTTCCTCGTCCGGCAGGGGATCGCCCGCGTAATCAGTGATCTGCCAATCGGGCTGGCTGTAGCCGACCCCCTCGATTTCCCGCCGGTTCATGCCGAAGATTCGTTCAGCCGCCAGATTCGCAAACACAATTGTCCCCGCCCGGTCCAGCGCCATGATACCCACCGGACTGGTTTCCATGATCCGCCGGACCAGGTCGCG
>DAOPYU010000337.1:3759-5129 GCA_035353095.1 Candidatus Sumerlaeota bacterium
AACCCCGTACACCTGTCCCTGTTCGTCCACCAGGGGCGCCTTGGCCGTCTCGATCCACAACCGCCGTCCATCGGCCAGTTGCAGCGGTTCCACAATCCGCTGGCGGGAGCGGTTCTCCTCCATCACCTCCCGGTCATCCCGGCGGTACGCCTCGGCCTCAGGCCGGGGCCAGGGCAGATCGAAATCGCTCTTGCCCGCAATCTGTTTGGCGCTCTTCAACCCCACCATCCCCGCAAAAGTTTCGTTGCATCCGAGATACAAGCAATTCCGGTCTTTCCAGAAGATCGCTTGAGGGACCGCGTTGACCACCTGCTCGAGCATGTTGCGGCTTTCGTGGAGCGCCTCGAGTCCCCGCCGCCGCTCCTGAATCTCCAGATTCAGCTGAAAATTTTTCGCCTCAAGCTCGGCCGTCCGCTCTCCCACCATTTCACTCAGATGCATCCGATGCCGGACCAGTTCCTCTTCCACGTCGTGGCGCACCCGGACCTCGCGCCAGAGCCACCCACACCCCAGCACCAGTCCCCCAAACACCCCCAGCACACTCACCCAGACTTTCCAGAAAGACCTCCAGTGAAACTCCGGCTCGTAGTACACCCCCACCCAACGCTGATACAGGGTCTCGCGCTCGGAGGCGGGAATGGCCGCCAACGCCTTGTTCAGAATCCGCACCAGAGTGGGCCAATCCTTCCGGACCGCCCAGCACAGATCGCACCGGTACGGCGTCATCCCCTCCAGCCGGATCTGGCGATACTCGATTCGCCCCAGGTAATGCCCGGTCATCAGGACCCCGCCGACGAAGGCATCCACCTCGCCCCGCACCACATGATCCAGAGCCTCCTGCGTGGTCTCGAACGAAACCAGGTTGAGATTCGGATTCTCCTCTTTCAGAAGCCCCCGCGTTCCGTGCCCCTCCACGACACCGACCCGCTTCCCCTTCAAATTCTCCAAGGCCCCCCCACAGGGCCCGTCTCGACGGGTATAGATCCCGATCGGAATCGAAAGATAGGGATCGGAGAACTCCAGGAAGTTTTCATAATCGCGGGTCCGAATCAGGGCCGGAAAAAGGTCCAGACGCCCCTGCTTCACCCTCTTGATCTGCTCCAGCCAGTTTCCCTCCTTGCAGACCTCAAAGCGCACTCCCAACTGCGACTCCAGAACCCGCAGGTACTCGGACGAAATCCCCTGCGGCACTCCCGAACCGTCCAGAAACTCGACCGGCGCCCAGTCCGGATCGTACGCCACGCGCAGAACCGGCTGCATCTCGACCCACTCTTTTTCTTCCGCCAGGAGTTCGACCGAACCGTCCGTCCGTGCAAGGGCAGAACCGGCACTCCACGTCAGCAGAAATGCCAGAAGCCACACCCACCCGG
>DAOPYU010000338.1:0-5085 GCA_035353095.1 Candidatus Sumerlaeota bacterium
TTTTCCGGGAAGCGGGGGCAGTGGCGTCTGCTCGCTCAGATGGTTTGTCACAAGTTCCTGCGGGTTGTCTCGCCGCTCTGGCTGATTCTGGCGGGAGGGACGGGAATTGCGCTGGCGTCTTCCCCGTCGGGAACCTGGCTGGGGACCGGGGTGTATCGTGTTCTTCTGATGGGACAGATCCTCTGTTATCTGCTGGCCGCTGCGGGGTTTTTCTTCCAGGGGTCCCACCGGTTCTCGAAGTTGATGACGTTGCCCTATTATTTTGTCATGCTGAATGCTGCGGCCTTTCTGGGAATGTGGCATTTCCTGGTGGATCATGGGGTGGTGACGTGGGGAGCGCCTGAGGCTAAAGATCCGTTGTCCTGTAAGGAATGCCGGCATGGATGAACAGCGTATTCGCCTTCAGACGTTCGCGTTTGACAAGTCGCACGAGTTGCGTCCCCCGAGTGATCGGATTTTTTACTCGGTCATTTTCGGGGGAATCTTTTCCATTTTCAGCATCACGTATCCCTATCGGGATGTCTCGGTTCCGACTCTGGTTCTGGCAACGATTGGGGTGGTGGGGTTGTCCGCCCTGATGGCGGCCTCCTGGTTGCGCCCGCAGTATTACTGGGCCAGTATTGCCTTCTCCATGTATATTCCGTTCAGTGGCGAATATGCGGGGGATTTCAACCGGCTTTTGATGGGGATGAACCTGACGAACCTGATGATGGTTCCGATTGTGTTCCAGTGGCTCATGCAACGCTCGCAACTCAATGAACCCCTGTTGCGGTTTCATGCGCCGGACCTGCCCGTCCTGATCTTTGTGATCCTGAGCAGTATGTCGGTTTTACGGGTGGGGATTGATACGGGAACGGGCAGTTTCGTTGAACAGTTTATCCGACTGAAACGCTGGCTTTCTCCTTTCCTGGTTTACTTCCTCTTTGTCAACATGGCGCGCAACGAACGGGGGGTTCGTTTCATTGTGGTGGCCATCTGTACGGCTCTGACGGCGATTGCGATGTTGACCATGAAGGAGTCCTACGACATTGGTCCCGGGGGAACCTGGGATAGGATTCGGGTTAAAGGGGTGTTGGGACAGGCCAATGCGACCGGGGCGTTCTTTGTCTATTACACGTTGATCTTTCTGGGATTTTTCCTCTGTAATTGGCGCGACAAGCGTTTCTGGCTTCTCCTGATTCCGTTCCTGATGTGCGGGCGCGCCATGACGCTTGCCAACTCACGCGGGGGACTGATGGCTTTTACCATCGCCATTCTGGCTACCTTCTGGTTTCGTTCCAAGCGCTTGTTTCTTCTGGGAATGGTGGGATTGGCCTTGGCGATCGCATTCCCTCAATATCTTCCCGAGACGATTTCGGGCCGTTTGATTTATGGAACGTTTCGCCCGGCATCTCGAGATGAGTGGACCCCGATAAGCGTTCGAGAGGAGCAAAAGGCCACCACCTTTGTGGAGGGGGCCCGTGTCGAGAAAGAACAGAATTCCAACAAACTGCAGGACGTTACGAAACAGATGGATTCCAGTTCTCAGGGACGTATGGCGATCTGGCAGGCCGGGTATCAACTTTTTCTGGAAAGTCCGTGGTTTGGGCATGGTTATGGAACCTTTCCAAAACTTGTCGGGAAGTATAATTCGGAACTGTGGAACCGTGATCCGCACAACTCCTACTTGGGGATCGCAGCCGAAATGGGGGTTTTTGCGTTGGTGGCGTTTGTGCTTTCCGTTTTGCTGATCTTGAAGAGTTGTCTGCATGTTTATCGTTATGCGCGCGACGAATTCATGCGTTCTCTGGGGTTGGCGAGTGTGGGGATGTGCATGGGGTTGATTTCCGCAAATTTCTTCGGCTCCCGGCTCGATACGGTCGAGTTGACGGCTTATTTCTGGATCATCTCCGCCTTGGTGGTTCAGTATGATACGGAACTCCGCGCCCAGTTGCTTGCGATTGCCCGACGCGGACCGAGACTGGTGGTGGATCCCTGGGCGGTGGGCGAAGAGGAGGAAGAAGAAGAGGAAGAACTGGGAGAAAACTTCTGAGAAGGGTGGTTCGCGCAGGAGGGACTGAGAATCGGGGGGATGGAAGAGGATATGTTGCTTTTTTTCTTGTGGATTTTCGGGATGGGTGTGGAGTGGTGGACTCTGTAGAAGTCATGACGCGACGGGTGTGGGGAACGTATGGGGAGAACGGGAAGTCAGGCCTTGCGGGTAGGAGTGGATGTCCGTATCTTGCAAGGGGAAGATGCGTATCGGGGAATCGGGCATTATACGCGCGGGTTGACAGAAGCCCTTCTGAGTCTTGCTCTGGCACAGCGCCAGGAAGGGACCGAACTGCGATCTCGACTGGAGATGGTCCTGTTCTGGGATGCCGCGCGTCCGCAGCCGGATGTCCGGTGTGAGGGCGCTGCGGCTATTGTTCCGGTTGTTTCTGAGAAAGAGGGACGGTTCCGGTCAAAACTGCGCGAATGGGGGCTTTTTCCCGCTCCGGACGCCTGTGCCTTGGATGCTGCAGCCCGAAATGCCGAGGTGGCGGTGCTGCATGTCAGCAGTCCGTTGCATGGACCATTTGACTGGTCTGTCGGAAGAGGTTTGCCGGTTACGGCGACCGTGTACGATCTGATCCCCTGGCAGCTGCACGCGCAGTACCTGGATGTCTGGCCCGCTGAAGCGCGAAAGCGGTACACCGACCGGTTGAAGCGGTTGGGGTTGATTCAGGGGGTGCTCTCAATTTCGAAGACGGTCAAACGCGATCTCGAGGAGGGGTTGCGTTTCTCTCCAGATAGGATACAGGTCGCCTACCCCGGTTTGCGGCCGTGTTTTCAGGACGATTTTCCCTCAAAAATGCCGGAAGTTCTGCGGAAAGAAGTGCTGTCAGCGGAAAAACCGTATGTGTTGGCTTTCGGATCTTCCAATCCCTCGAAGAATACCGACGGGTTGTTACGGGCCTGGCGGGAGTTGCCGACTCGTATTCGCGAGGCGTTTTTCTTATGCCTCCTGATGCCCCAGGGGGGTAAAAAGGGGACAGAATTGTTTGCCGAAGCGGTGGACGGTTTGCCGGACGGGGTTGTGTGCTTGGAAAATCCGGGGGATATGGACCTGGTACAACTGTACCGCCATGCCCAGGCCTTTGTGATGTCATCCTTTGCGGAAGGGTTTGGTTTGCCGGTTCTGGAAGCGATGGGGTGTGGCGCGCCGGTGGTGGTGTCCGATTTACCGGTGTTTCGAGAAATCGCCGGCGACCATGCGATCTATTTCGATCCGGCCCAGCCGGCTCGGATGGCGCAGGGGTTGAAATCGGTTCTGGAGGATCGGGAGTTGCAGATACGATTTTCCGAGGCCGGGCGTCTGCGGGCGCAAGGGTTTACCTATGAGCGGGCGGCCCGGGTGGCGGAGCGGCTTTTTCGGGAAGTGGCTGGAGAAAACCGCGAGGTTCCTTCCTGAATATAAAACGGACGGCGATTTTTTTCCTTTCTCAAGGGACCGGATCAGGCGTCCGAGACAATCAGAAAAATATTGTTTACGCGCGGCGGGGTGCGGTAAAGTACCCCCGGTGGATTTGAAACGGTTCGGGTTGGGGACAGATGGTTGAGCTTCGAGGAGTGAAAAGCCGGGAAGCGTTGTGACCCGAAGACGGGCCTGATCTCAGTGACGCCAAATCAGAGGGGGAGGGATTCAGATGCTGGTAACGCGCCGGAGTTTTCTGACCAAGGCTGCCGCGGCGGGGGTGTATCTCTCGGCGGCGCCCGCCATTCATGTGTTGGCCCGGGATAAAAAATACCGGGTGGCCCTGATCGGATCGGGATGGTGGGGGATGAATGTCCTCAACACGGCGATCGAAGCGGGGGGCTCGAAAGTGGTGGCCCTGTGCGATGTGGACGCCAATCAGATCGAACCGGCCTTGAAGCGTGTCGAAAAGGCGACGGGGGATTCTCCCAAACGCTACGAGGATTACCGGGAACTGCTGGCCAAGGAAAAGCCGGAAATCGTGATTGTCGCGACTCCGGACCACTGGCATCCCCTCATCACTATTGCGGCGGTTGCGGCGGGCGCCCACGTCTATGTCGAGAAACCGATCAGCCATACGATTCTCGAAGGCCGGGCGATGGTGAATGCCGCGCGGGCGGCCGACCGGATCGTCCAGGTCGGAACTCACCGTCGTGTTTCGCCCCACAATGTGTCCGGCATGGAGTTCCTCAAGTCGGGTAAGGCGGGCAAGATCGGGATGGTCCGGGCCTTTGTGCATTATGGCGGTGAGGCGGGTACGCCTGTCCCCGATTCCGAACCGCCCAAGGGACTCAATTGGGATATGTGGTGCGGTCCGGCGCCGCTTCGGCCCTATAACAGAATGATCCATCCCAAGGGATTCCGGATGTTTCTGGATTATGCCAACGGGCAGTTGGGCGACTGGGGACTGCACTGGATGGACCAGATTCTCTGGTGTACGGGGGAAAAGTATCCCCGGCATGTTTACTCGACAGGGGGACGTTTCATCCGGAAAGACAACACCGACGCCCCCGATACGCAGGTGGTCAACTACGAATTCGAGTCGTTTACGGCGGTGTGGGAGCACCGGTTGTACGCCGCCAACAATGCGGAAAAGCACAACATCGGCTGTTATTTCTACGGGACCGAAGGTACTTTCCATATGGGGTGGCAGGACGGTTGGACGTTCTATCCGGCGGACGGCAGCAAGCCGGTGTTGCACGAGGAACCGAAACTGAACAAGCCGGACGATCAGAATATCCGCGAACTGTGGGCGGATTTCATGAAATCGATCGAGACGGGGCAGCGGCCGCTTTGCGACATCGAGACCGGTCACCGTTCCACGGCCATGAGTCTGCTCGGGATGCTTTCGCTTAAGACGGGGCGGAGCCTCGCGTGGGACGGAGAAAAAGAGACGATCCTGAACGACCCGGAGGCGAACAAGTTGTTGAGGCGCGAGTACCGCGCTCCGTGGCAGTATCCGCAGGTGGGATAACGGGGTTTTTCGCCGGGCTGAAAACGGACGAGCGGGACCGATTGATGAACGGGAGCCGGGGGGAAACTCTCTGCTCCCGTTCATAATAGAACACGACAACGTTCTTGACATGGCC
>DAOPYU010000339.1:0-5061 GCA_035353095.1 Candidatus Sumerlaeota bacterium
CCTGCGGATCCACTTCTTCGTCAGAGGATGGGTATCTGTATCCATACCGATCTGAGCACCACTCCGCGACATTGCCACTCATGTCGTACAATCCCCAAGCGTTGGGCTTGAGAGTGCCCACATCCTGTATATCGTCTGAAGAATTTTCCTTACACCAGGCAAATTTGGCATCAAATACATCGCCCCAATAAAACTCCGTTTGGGTTCCGGCGCGACAGGCATATTCCCACTCCGCCTCAGTCGGTAAACGATATTCCCGGTTCTCAACCTTTGACAACTTCTCGCAAAAAGCCTGTGCATCCTCCCAGGAAACCGACACCACGGGCTTGTTCTTAGATTTGCTTTTCGATGGATTGAAACCCATCACTTTCTTGTATTGTTCCTGCGTTACCTCGCAGATTCCGAGATAGAATGGCTGGGACAATTTCACCCGGTGTTGCGGTCCTTCATTGGCTTTCCGATCTTTCTCATAGTCAGGCAAACCCATCAAAAACGACCCAGCAGGAATAAGATTGAATTTCATGCCGATGGAATTGGTAAAGTATTCGCCACCGGTATCGGCGACTTCTTCCCCGGTCTGATTCTCCGGTTTCGAACAACTCGACAATAGAACAATCCAAAGGCATGCGATCCCAAGACATCCTGCGATTCGTTTCATGATCGGCTCCTCAAATGGAATCGGCATGAGAATACAAAAACAGGATCATCGGATCGACTGGATAAGGCCCCCTGTTTTTCTCATCCGGTCAATCCTGTGATCCTGTCCGAAAAACATCCCTGAAAATTCTCCACTCACTCGTCGTGCCGCACGACGAACTGGGTGAATTCTTCGCGGAACAGCAGGCCGGCCTCGCCCACGGGACCGTTACGCTGTTTCGCCACGATGAGGTCCACGATCTGGACCGGGGCGCGGCCCGTCTTTTCCCCGTCGGTCGTACGCGGCTCGGTGCGGTGGAGGAACATGACGACGTCGGCGTCCTGCTCGATGGCGCCCGACTCGCGCAGGTCCGACAGGCGCGGCTTGGCATCGGAGCCGCGGCGGCTTTCCACGCCACGGCTCAGCTGCGAAAGCGCCAGCACCGGCACGTGCAGGTCGCGCGCCAACCCCTTGAGCGCGCGCGAGATCTCGCTCACCTCCTGCTGGCGGCTTTCCGACCGCTTCGAGCCCCCGCTCATGAGCTGGAGGTAGTCCACCACGATCAGCGCCAGGTTCGGGCACCGGGCCTTGAGGCGCTGGGCGTGGAGGCGCATCTCGATCGGACTCATGTTCGGCGTGTCGTTGACGTAGATCGCCAGGTTGCTCATCTCGTCGAGCATCCGGCCGAACTTCATCATCTGTTCCTCGTTGAGCATGTTCTTGCGCAGGAGGTCCATGCGGATTTCCGCCTTACCGCAGACCATGCGCTGGATGATCTGCTGGCGGTTCATTTCCAGGCTGAAGATCCCGATTCCGGGCGGCCCCTCCACCCCTTCGGCGGCCATGTAATTGCTTTCAGCCGCCGCCATCGCCATGTTCAAGGCGAGCGAGGTCTTTCCCACCGACGGACGGGCCGCCAGAATGATCAGGTCCGACGGCTGCAACCCGCCCGTCAGGCGGTTCAGGTTGGCCAGCCCCGTCGTCACCCCCGTCACCTCGCGCCGCGCCTCGGCCCGCCGTTCCATTTCGCGGTACACGTCGTGGGCTTCTTCGCCGATGGAACGGAACTCGTTGGTGACGCGACCCGTCAGGATCTCGAAAATCCGCTTCTCGGACTCTTCGAGGATCTCCTGCGTTTCCTTGCGTTCGGTGAGGGCGTCGTCGGAGATTTCGCCGGTGATCTGGATCAGGCGGCGCAGCAGCGACTTCTCGCGCACCAGTTCGGCGTGGTGGCGCACGTTTCCGGGCGAGATGACCGACTGTTCGAGCCCCGTCAGGTAGGCCGGGCCGCCCGCCTTCTCGAGCAGGCCGCGCCGGTCGAGTTCGTTGATGAGCAGCACCGGATCAATCGGCTTTTCCTGCTCGACCAGGTCGAGCACGACCCGGTAGATATCCTGGTGGCGGGGATCGTAAAAATCCTCGGGCGCGAGGAGGCTCTGAACGTCCAGCAAGGCCTTGTCGTTCAGGAAGAAAGTCCCGAGGACCGCTTTTTCGGCCTCGAGGTTATGGGGAAGCGTCCGGGTTTCCAGGGAAACGGGAGACGGCGAGGGTTTGGGTGTTCTGACCATGCGACAATTCCGAATGACACAAAAATCAAGCCCGTTCCGGGAAACCGCCGGGCCAGCCCTGTACCCGGACCGGACACGCAAACTCCCGGCGGGAAGCGAGATTCAGAGCATAGACGATCCCAAGGCCGCCGTCAAGCGGTCCGGTTGCGCACCGGACGCCCAGATCCACGCGCCTGAAACCCCGTTCATGGCCAATCGGGATCGGGTTCGTACCCCGGATGCAGGATTCTGGGATTTGTATTCGCCTCTTGCCCGACCTTGTCCCACCTCACGTTGTATGGAATTTTCCTCCCGCCTCCCCGTGTCCGGACGGAGAAGGCGTTTTGTCAATACCATCCTCCAACCGCCCGACTTCCACTCACGGTCCCACCACCGGAACGGCGACGACACGGAAGCCGATACTGCTGCCGCAATAGTCCGAGGTGTTTTTGTAACAGTTCCGGAAAGCCGAACGCGAATCCCGGGGGTAGTCATCCCAAGCGCCTCCGCGGAACACGCGCCCCGGGCCGGAATCCGGCCCCTTCGGGTCAACCTGCTCATCCGCTGAATACTTCCCGTACCAGTCCTCGCACCACTCCCCCACGTTGCCGGTCATGTCGTACAGACCCCAGGCGTTCGGTTCGAGTGTTCCCACTTCCCGAGTCTTTTGTTTGTAATGGTTCCGGAAGCTGATCCAGGCAAACTTCCCGTCGGTTTTCACGTCAAAGATTTTACCCCAGTAGAACGCCGTTTCCCTTCCCGCCCGACAGGCGTATTCCCATTCCGCCTCGGTCGGAAGCCGGTAGGTCGTGTTTTTTTCCCGTTGCGAAAGTTTCCGGCAGAATTCCCGGGCATCCGCCCATTTCACCGTCTCCACCGGCAGCGCATCGCCCTTGAAGCAACTCGGGGACGCGCCCATCACCGTTTCGTACTGTTCCTGAGTCACCTCGAAGACCCCCAGGTAGAAGGGGCGGGTCAAGGTCACCCGGTGACGGGGCCCTTCGTCGCCCATGCGGCCCCCTTCTCCGTTCGGTGAACCCATCCGAAACGACCCGGCCGGGATGAGCCGGAACCGCATGCCAAGGGAGTTGGTCATGTCATCGCCCCTCGCGTCCGCGGTCTGGAGCGATTCCGTCCGGGTCTGCTCGGCCGTCTTCTGTCCCGTGTTCGGATTATCCGTCCGTCCGCAACCGGCCAGCCACAAGACGAAGAGCCACACGGTCACCCGATTAGAACTTCTTGAAGGCCATCTCATATACGCTTCTTCTCATGCCATGCGTCTGAAAAAACTCGGGAAGAAAGATCTCAGAGACCGGAATTTCCGTCAAGTTCATTCGGACCTCTTCCGCAAGACTTTCAGGAAGTTCTCATTGTTTCTGTACGACTCTCTCGCAGAATCTGCGCAAGTCGCGATGATTTTCAGCCGCCAAAATGCACGGAAGGCCTGGCGCGGCGGAGCCGCAACCGAATTGAACCCCGAAAATTACAGTCTTCGCGTTTTGTGAAGAAAGCCCCTCCCGGGATCGCCAATCTCCTGATTGGCGCGGTTACGGCTTCGGACGTCCCGGTGGTTGTGCGAGATTTCGAGAATTGCGATTCCGCCCGTTGGGTTTCGCTTCGCCTGGAGCGGGCTTTCAGCCCTTGAAAGGGCAAGGGGCCATGTGACCCGGGGCGTCGCTTCGCTCTGCCCCGGGCTGACATGGACCGCCCTGTCAGGGCTGGGGCCGGATCGGGATTGCGGCCCGTATGATTGCCTACACTGTCCCCTATAATCTACGCAAACGACAGCGATATTGCGAGAGAGTCGGACAGAACCTGTTTTATGGCTTTTGTGCCTCCTGGGGCTTACAATTACAACAAAGGGCCTCTGCGTCCCTGCGCCTCTGCGCGAGTATTCTTTACATCCCCGCTCTCTCGGTTTTTCGTGTATCTCTACGGTATCGGACCTCTCGCACTGGGCGGACACACAGGTCCGCCTCTCTGCAGCGTACGCTCTGTTTATCCTTGAGCGTCGAGCATAAATCCTTGTCTGTGCAATCCAACTCCTGGCCTCCGCTCACTGCCCCACCAACGAAGGCCCCTCATTCTACTTTTTTGAGAGACGATCCAAAGCCTGTTGAGCTTTGGGATCTCCATTTTCGGCCGCCTTGCGGTACCAGGAGACGGCCTGGGTAAGATCTTTCTTAACACCCTGCCCATATTCATAGTGAAGTCCGAGAAGACACATCGCCGCGGTCTCTCCCCTTTCCGCCGCCTTGCGGTACCATGAGACGGCTTGGATGTTATCTTTCTTAACACCCCTCCCATATCCATAGTGAAGTCCGAGAGCACACATCGCCTCGGCATTTCCTTTTTCCGCCGCCTTTCGGTACCAGGAAACGGCCTGGATGAAATCTTTCTCAACGCCCGTCCCTCGGTCATAGCAAGCGCCAATCTTACGCATCGCCTCGGCATTACCCTTTTCTACCGCCTTGTGGAACCAGGAAATAGACTGGGCGGGATCTTTTTCAACGCCATCACCTTTCGCATAACAAACGCCGAGAGCGTTCATTGCCGAAGCGTCTCCCGCTTCCGCCGCCTTGCGGTACCAGGAGACGGCCTGGATGAGATCTTTCTCAACGCCTTCGCCATTTGCATAGCAAAGGCCGAGAGCATACATCGCGTCGGCAGTTCCCTTTTCCGCCGCCTTGCGGTACCAGGAAACGGACTGGGTATAATCTTTCTCAACGCCTTCACCTGTCGCATAACAAAAGCCGAGAGCATACATCGCCTCAGCAGTTCCCTTTTCCGCAGCCTTGCGGTACCAGGAAACGGCCTGAGTGTAATCTTTATCAACGCCATCAGCATTCGCATAACAAAGGCCAAGACTATACATGG
>DAOPYU010000340.1:0-3802 GCA_035353095.1 Candidatus Sumerlaeota bacterium
TCCACGCTTGTTCCCGGCGGAGGCGGTAGAGGTCCGGGAACTCGAAATAACCCGGCTCGGCGGGGTTTTTCCCCCTCCAGCCCCCAGGAAATGGCCCGAAAAAATGAGTGAAACGCAGAACCCGGAAACTCCCGAAGTCCAACTGACCGAGGCCGAACAGGCCCAGCAGTACTCCGAACTGGTGCAGAACCGCATCAATAAGGGGATCGCCTACCGTGAGGCGGGCGGCAATCCTTTCGCCAACCGGTACGAACCGACCCACCACGCGGCGGGCATTCAAGCCGCGCAGGAAACGCTGGTGGACAGCGACACGTGTGTGTGTGTGGCGGGGCGGACGTTGTCCATCCGGTCGTTCGGAAAGGCGAATTTCTTCCATCTGCTCGACGCGACGGGCCGCATTCAGGTCTATGTGCGCAAGGGCGAGGTGCCGGACGAGGATTTCGAGGTTTTCCGCAAGACGATCGACACGGGCGACATCGTGGGGGTCGAGGGGAAGGTGATGCGCACCAAGACGGGCGAACTGACGATCTGCGCCACGCGTATCGTCCTGCTTACCAAGGCGTATCGTCCGTTGCCCGAAAAGTGGCACGGGCTGAAGGATGTCGAAACGCGCTACCGCCAGCGGTACCTGGACCTGACGGTGAACGAGGACACGCGCGAGACGTTCCGGCGCCGCAGCAACATCATCTCGTACATCCGCCGCGAGCTGGATTCGCGCGGCTATCTGGAAGTCGAGACGCCCATGATGCAGCCGATCTACGGCGGTGCGGCGGCGCGGCCCTTCGTGACGCACCACAACACGCTCGACATGACGCTCTACCTGCGCATCGCGCCGGAACTCTACCTCAAGCGGCTGTTGGTGGGCGGGTTCGAGCGGGTCTATGAAATCAACCGCAACTTCCGCAACGAGGGGATGGACGTCCGCCACAACCCCGAGTTCACCATGATGGAACTCTACACGGCGTGGTGGAATTATCTCGACACGATGAACCTGCTCGAGGATTTGTTGCGGGGCGCGGCGCGGGCGGTGCTGGGAACGGCGAAGGTGCCGTACCTGGGGCGCGAGGTGGATTTCGAGTCGCCCTTTGCCCGGCGCAAGATGCTCGATCTGGTGCGCGAGGCGCTCCACCTGCCCGCCGACGTGGAACTGAAGTGGGGTCCCGACGGGGAAGCGGGCGCGCGCAAGGCGCTCGAAGCCGCTCCGGCCCACGTGCAGGCCGAAGTGAAGGGCTCGTACGAGACGAGCGATGAGTTGCTGGTGAAGTTGTTCGAGGAGTGCGCGGAAAAGAACCTGTGGCAGCCGACCGTTGTTTACGACTTCCCGAAGAGTCTGTGTCCGCTGGCCAAGTGTTCGGAGACCGATCCGTGGACGGCCGAGCGGTTCGAGTTTTTCGTGGCGGGGCTGGAGATGGCCAACGCCTACTCCGAGCTCAACGACCCCGAGGAACAGGCGGCCAACTTCCGCGGTCAGGTTGAGCGGCGCGCCAAGGGGGACGAGGAAGCGACCATGATGGACGAGGATTACGTGCGCGCCCTCGAGCAGGGCATGCCGCCCGCCAGTGGGCTGGGGATCGGGATTGACCGGCTCGTCATGTTGCTGACCGATTCGCCCTCGATCCGCGACGTCATCCTGTTCCCGCTCATGCGGACGGAATGAGAGACAAACCAACTCTTGGGAGGTTTTTCCACGAGAGGACAGAGCAGGCCGGAGCTTTCGGAATGGTGAGCTCTGAACAACAATCCCTGAAGGGGATTCAGATACGACAGCCCAGGGCAGAGCGAAGCGACGCCCTGGGTTTTCTCGTCTCTTTCTTTCGTGCCCTGACGGGGCACTACTTCGTTCCGGAAGTGTTTGTGGCCTGGTTGAACCCTTTCAGGGTTCGAAGGATCGCGTCTTTCCCCCCAGGGCGTCGCTTCGTTCTGCCCTGGGCTATCGTATGTAAAAGCCTTTCAGGCTTTTTTAAGGCTGGACACTCTTCTGTTTCTGTTGAGAAATACTATGCGGAATCAATCTGAAAGATCACGAAACAAGAACGTTCCTTTTGAAACGCCCCCATCGGCTTTTCCCGAAGACAGCGTTTCGGCGCCGAGTGTGGGTGCGGCGCCTCGCGACGTCGCCTGTGAGGCGTTACTCCTGACGCTGGACCCCGAGGCCTCCGAGGGCGCACAGGACATTCTGGACCGGTTGGCCCGGGAGGCAAAGCTCTCCCCGCGCGACCGCGCGCTGGCGTTCGAGATCCTGCAGGGCGTTCTGCGCCAGCGGTTCCTGCTCGACGCGGCGTGGCGTCGGCTCGAGAGTTTCAAGATTGCCGAAGCCCAGGTGGTCATGCAGGAAATCCTGCATGTGGGCGCGTATCAGTACTTCTTCCTCGACCGCGTGCCGGTGCGTGCCGTGGTGTATGAAACGGTGGAACTGGCTCGGCGGCAGATAGACGCCCGCGCGGTGGGGTATGTCAACGCCGCGATGCGGCGGTTGATCGCGCAGTTTCCCAAGCGCGACCAGGCGCTCGAACGGTTGGCCGCGGGAGAGCGCGCCGAGACGCGCTTTTCGTTTCCCGGGTGGCTGGCGCGCCTTATCAAACGCGTAACGGGTCCGGAGTCCTTCGAGGCGGCGCTCGAGGCGTTGAACACGCCTCTGCCGCTCTATGCGCGGGTGAACACGGCGCAGGCATCGGTGGAAGCGGTGATCGAGGAATTGAACCAGCTGGAAATTCATGCGCGGCCCCGGCCCGATCTGGCGGGACCGTGCTGTATCGAGATCGAAGGCCCCGCCGGGCAGGCCGTTGAGACGTCCGCTTTTCAAAAGGGGGCGTTTCTGATTCAGGACGCCTCGGCCCAGCTCGCCGTGCAGTTGGTGGGGGCGCAGCCGGGAATGACGGTGGTGGACTACTGCGCCGCGCCGGGCGGCAAGACCTCGGCGCTGGCCGCCGCTCTGCAAGGCAAGGGAACGCTGATCGCCTGCGATGTTTCGGAGGCGCGCCTCAAACGGCTCCACGAAAACCTGGCGCGGCAGGGATTGAGTGACTTTGCGCAGGTTCGGCTTCTAGACCCCGAGGTGGCCGAAAGCGCCGCGTTTCGCGCGGAACTCAACGGGGGAGAGGGGGCTGACCGCGTGCTGGTGGATGCGCCCTGTTCCGGCCTGGGGACCTTGCGCCGCCATCCCGAAATCCGCTGGCGGGTCAATAACGCCGCAATCGCCCGTCTGGCGGGGTTCCAGTTGGCCATTCTCGAACGCGCCTCGCGTCTGGTGCGGCCGGGAGGCTGGCTCATCTACAGCACGTGCAGTCTGGCCTCCGAGGAGAACGAGCGGGTGGTCGAGGCGTTTCTGGAACGGCACGTGGGAGCGTAT
Organism: Candidatus Sumerlaeota bacterium; assembly: GCA_035353095.1. Taxonomy (GTDB): domain Bacteria; phylum Sumerlaeota; class Sumerlaeia; order UBA8349; family UBA8349; genus DAOPYU01. The sequence goes on from DAOPYU010000340.1 coordinate 3,350, forward strand.
GAAGTGATCCAGGCGAGCGATGCGGAACCCCTGCCCGCGCCTTTGCCCGAGTGCGTGGCCACGCGCCTCAATCCGGCGGGGTGGTTGCGTCTGCTTCCGCCGCGTGAGCCGATGGATTGCGCCAGCGCCGTGCGGATTCGGCGGAAAGAATAGGCCGGATTCCGGTGGTGTAAGACGGCAACCGAATTTGAACCCCGAAAAACACGGAAGTATCTGGCGCAGTGGCGCCGTACCAATCGGCAGGGTGGACCTGTGTGTCCGTCCAGTGCGAGAGACCGGATACTGTGGAGATACGTGAAAATCCGGGGAAACGGGGAGATAAGGAATAACTCGCGCAGAGGCGCAGGGACGCGGAGAACCGCTTTTTTCAGCCCCATGAGGCACACAGATCCTGGTGCGGCGGAACCGCAACCCAATCAAAGGTAACCTTTCCCATTCTCTCTTTGAGTTTTC
>DAOPYU010000340.1:3902-5041 GCA_035353095.1 Candidatus Sumerlaeota bacterium
GGGCGGGTTTGAAACCCGCCCCTACGGATTCTTTCCTCTGATCGAGAACCCTTTCTCTGGGAAGGGGCAGGTGGCTAAAAGTTTACAATCACCCGCGCTCCTCCGGGGCTTTTTTCCCCATCCTGAAATGTATGCAATTCGCGGTGATTTTACGAGATAGTCGTACCCAACCGCGAAATCCTTTGGCGTCTGTGGAGAGAAAAAGGGGAGAGGCCGGGGATTTCAGGATCGGCGCGGTTCGGTCCAGACGAAGAGTTGTTCGAGGATTGTCAGGATGAGGGGCAGACCGAGGAAAAGCAGCAGGGCGCCTGCAACAATGTAAAACGTGTTCTGTTCGTAGAGGAGATCAATGGACGGAAAACTCTCCGGCCAGTAGCGGAAGGTTCCCGAGCTCAGGGTAAAATCGCGTTCTCCCAGTTTCAGGATGATCCCGAGGCCAACCAGTCCGAACGAGGCGACGAGGGCCGCCAGGATCAGGGCCAAGGCGATGCACCCCACGACGATGCGCTTGACTACGTAGAAGAACACGCCCGGAAGGCCTCGTTCGGAAAGCATACTGACCATTGCTCTGTTCGGCTCCCTTTTCCGTTGATGTCTTTTATGCCGCCCAGAGGTGGACGCACTGGTTGACCAGGCGCACAAGCAGGGCGAGTGCGGTCTCCGCGTCGTTCAGGCAAAGCAGGCTCGTCGAGGAGTGGATGTACCGGCAGGGGACGGACAGGATGCCGGTGAGCACGCCCGCGTGGGCGGACTGGATGCGTGTGGCGTTGGTGCTGCCGACGCCGGGCAGTTTGATCTGAAGCGGCAGCCCGGCCGCCTGGGCCTGTTCTTCCACGAACCGGGTGATTTTTTCCGGCACGATGGTTCGGGCGTCGGCCAGCGTGAGCGCCATGCCCTGACGCAGGGACGTGACGACGCGGTGCGTGGGAACGCCGGGGGTATCGGTCGCGGTGGTGTTCTCGAGCGCAAAAGCCACGTCGGGCCGGGTGGCGTTGGTGGTGGCCTGCGCGCCCAGGCCCCCCGTTTCTTCCTCCATGCTGAAGCTGGCCACCAGGTTGACGGGAGGCGGCGTTTCGCGGAACGCCTCGAGGAGAGCGATGAGGAGTGCGCAACCGGTGCGGTCGTCGAGCGCCTTGGCG
>DAOPYU010000341.1:0-5037 GCA_035353095.1 Candidatus Sumerlaeota bacterium
TCGTATGGACTATTATGATTTTCTGGACATTCTGGATCGCCTGAGCAATCCGTACGAGACTGTTCTGCGCGCCCGTGCCAGACGGGGGGTGACGGGGCTGGTCGCCTTGCTGGCGCTCATCCTGATCCCGCCTCTCTTCATCCCCTGGATTCATGGCAACGAGGGGGTTCGGAACTACGCCTACGTCCGTTCTTTCTGGATGGACGGGAATCTCGATTTTCGGAACGAATTCGCTCATTTCCGCGAAACGGGCGAATTCACTCTTCCGCTTGAGGATAACCCGGAGACCCGGTTGCCCGGCAATGCCCTGGGGGTGGGGTCGGCGATCCTCTGGTCTCCATTTTTTCTGTTGGGTCATCTGATTGCGTGGGCGACGGGGGCGCCGATGGACGGGTACTCGCCTCCCTATGTCTGGAGTGTCTGTCTGGGTTCCACGTTCTATGGCATTGCGGGGTTGTTACTGGTCCTGAGGTTGGTGAGTTGGCGTCTGGGTCCGTATGAAGCCCTGTTCGGGGTGTGCGCCGTCTGGCTCGGTTCGCCCCTGGTGTTCTACATGTATCTGCACCCCTCGATGTCCCATGCATGTTCTTTCTTTCTCTGTGCATTGACTCTATGGGAATATGAGCGGTGGCGGATTTCTCCGAGATTGTACCATTTCTATCTGATCGGGCTCACGGTGGGGCTGGCCATGGCCACCCGTCTGGAAAACACGGTGTTCCTTCTGTTTCTGGGGGCGTTTTGCCTGCGAACCTGGCATCTGGCTGCCTGGGAAGGGACTCACCTCCATTGGTGCTGGAAGATTTCCGGAGGATTTCTGACCGGATTGGGTGTTCTTGTCGGGTTTCTGCCGCAAATGGCGGCCTGGCACACGTTGCAGGGGTCTTGGTTTGCGGGGCCTTCATCCGAGGGGGCCGGTACGCTTCTCTGGTACAAAAGTCCCTATGCCTTCGATGTGTTGATTTCGGGCTGGCGGGGTTTGTTTGTCTGGTCGCCGGTTCTCTTCTTGGCGGCGGTCGGTTTTGCTCTGTTGCTGCGCCGCTGGCGTCTGGTGGATATTGTGTATCTGGTCATGTTTCTGCTGCAGGTCTGGGTGATTGGGGGGTATTCGAGATGGTGGGGCGGCGCCAGTTTCGGGCAGGTTTTCTTTTTGGGGTTCACACCGGCTTTTGCGTTGGGATTGGCCTGGCTCTTCGCCTCCTTGAGACCGGGGACGCCCCGCAACATGTTTCTGGTCTGTCTGTTGGGATCCCTGCTGTGGAGTGCCGGTCTGGGAGTCCAGTATGTCGGCGGTTTGATTCCCCGGGACGGAGAGGTCTCCTTTCACCAGTTGTACCGGAACCAGATAAAGAAGGTTCCCTGGGTTATTCGAGAACAACTCGAGTGCCTGTTGCCTGCCGATCGCTTCCAGAGAGTCCATCTTTCCCATCGCGAGGGGCAAGAATGAGAAGGTCTTCTTCCTCCTCACCGCCCCCTGTCGCGGAAAAAGGATGGCGCCTCAGATTCCGTGTTGCGATTCGTTGACAGAATTCTTGAGTTTTTCTATACTGGAGGTTAGTGACGAGACTGGATAGGCTTGTCGGAGAATGTGCTGCTTCGTTGCGGAAGTGTCCATTTGTTTTCATCTGAAGGAGATCTCACATGTTGTTTTCCCTCTCGCGCTCGGGATGTCGTGCGTTGGTGTCGCAGAGTCTGATGGTACTGGTGGTTGTGGCGTTCTGGTCGGGATTGGCTCAGGGCGACGTTGTGGTTTTCAAGGATGGGGAACGTCAGGAAGGGATCGTGACGCCTGCGCCGGGGGAGTCGGATGCGATTCTGTTCCAGCAGATTTCGGGGCAGGTCAAGATTCCGCGCAGCCGGATCGAGTCTATTGTCGAAGAGCCGGATGAGGTGGATTTCCGCAAGGTGGGCGATCTGTACTTTGCGGCCAAGCGGTTCGACAACGCACTCGATTACTACAAGAAGGCCGCCGCAATCAAGCCGGATGACAAGACGATCCAGGAACGCATTCAAAACACTCTCTCCGAGGTTGAGGCGGTGGCTCAGGCCAAACGGACGCAGGAATTGGCCAAACTGGACAAAACTCAGGATGAAATCGAGGAAAAGATCAAGGCGAAGAATTTCGAAGTGGCCGACCTGATGGCGCAGAAGGTGGCCGAGGCGAATCCGTCCGACAAACAGAAGGACCGGCTCACCGACCAGAAAAAGCGCATTCTGAAGGGGTGGGGCTTCGAGCGTCTCGACAAGATGCGCGAGGATGAGGCCGCCAAGCGGTTCGAGCAGTATCTGGAACTGGATCCGGCGGATAAGGAAGTGTACGATGCCCTGATCCGCATCTGGGACAAACGTCCCGAAAAGGCCGAACAGGTCATGGCCGCTTATGAAGTCGAACTGAAACTGAACCCCAACGACAACGAGGCGCGCAAGAAACTGGCGCTGAAATACGACGACCAGATCCGCAATCTCCGGCGCAACATCAACAAGGATTCCAAACCGGAAGAAGTCCGGGCCGTGGATGAAAAAACAATTCAGTTGCAGGCCAAGGCGGCACGCGAACTCGAAATCCTCAGCCAGGATGAAAAATTCAAGACACCCGCCGTTCAAAAAGCCCTGGTCGAGTCGCTTCAGGCTTTGTGGAACTGGGAAAAGGAGAATGGGACATACGAGACGAAGGTGGCCGCCTATAAACACCTTCAGCAGTATGAGCCCAAGGCGTCGGATACAGAACTCTACATTCTCGAATACCGGGAAAAACTGGCCAAACTCGATCCGAAGAACGTCGAGGCGCGAACCAGCCTGACCCTGACTCTCTTTCAGCAGGGAGTGACGGACATGGCGCGCGTCGAGTTCGATGCGCTCAAGAAGGAATATCCCGACCATAAGTCCATCAAGAAGGTCTGGAAAGCGTATGCGGCGGACGATGTGCGCAGGGTCCAGAACCTCTTCGGCCAGAGTAAGTACGAGGATACGATTGCGGAAGCGCAGGCATGTCTGCGGCGTTATCCGGAGTTCCGCGATGTTCAGGACGAATGCCAGCGGCTTACCAACATGGCCCAGGTCGAGAAGGCCAAACTCGTCAAGCAGGAAAAAGACATTGCGTTGAAATTCAAGGAACAGGGTGACCAGTATTTTACGCAGGCCGAACAGTATCTGACCAACATGAGCAATCAGGAACTGGTTCAGACCCGTGTCCGCAGCGAATCCAACGAGGCGATCCGGTATTTCCGTCTGGCCATCGAGCAGTACGATCAGGCCTCCTTGCACGCCGCGGGGCTGGATCAGGTGGAACGGCAGTCTCTCACGGAACGGCGCCAGACGGCGGTGAGCCGTCTGGCCAGATTGACCGATCCGAATCCCCGCCTGATGTACAAGGCAAGGAACCCCCGGTAAAATCCGGTGCGGGTTCCCTCCAGAAGTTGAAAAAGCGCGAGGTTCCCTTTCGGGAACCTCGCGCTTTTTCATAATGCCGTATCAACCGGGGGTTTCGGATTCATTCTCTGTTTCTGGCCGGGGTCTTCCCCCCAGGACGATACCGATCAGAGCCAGCAGAGTCAGGAAACCCAACGGCGCCAGCGACCACCCGGCCTGAACCCGCAACAATTCGCTGCACAGATTGTCCGCCACGTATCCTGCCAGAAATGCCGGATAGGCGGAGCACAGGGCGGGACTCGGCAGGTTGTCCTGTATCCGCACGTTCAGCAACTCCTTTTCGGGGACCATGGTCTTCATCTGGGGGTTCTGGGCCGTAATCATGAAACTCAAAATCAGGGAGAATACCAGCAGGATTCCGAAAACCACTTCTTTCAGGCGGGTCTGGGGGGCAAGAAACAGGGAGAGGGGAATGACCAGGAAGGAAATGGCCGGGCAAAGGTTGCGGGCGCCGGCGGCCTGTCCCCCCCACCACATGTAATAGCCGGAGGCGAAGGCGAAGTACCCCACGATCACAAAGGCCGACAACCCCAAATCGGGCCGGAAGATAGAGGCGGATGAGGTGCGCGAGAAGAATCGGGCCAGACCCGGAAAGGCGAGCAGAAGAAAGGGCGAATAGAAAAAGAGCCCCCGGTAAGGGTGAACGGTGATGTAGTAGAGAACGGCCAGGCGGGGCCAGTGGATCCCATTGAACCCCTGGCTCATCTGCTCACGGAAAAAATCGTCGAACTCGTACTTGTAGGGGATGGCGAACTCTCCGAAAATGGACCAGGCATAGGTGTAGAAAATACAGACGGGAATCAGCCCCCCGACCCCGTATTTCCAGAGAACAAGGGGCGTCCGCCGGCAGGTCCAGAGCGCATAGGCGCTCAGGGCCAGTCCGGCCAGCCCGGCGGTAAATTCCAGAAACCAGCCACAGCCGACCAGCAGACCGATCCCGAAAAGACGCCATCCGGGCGGCGAATCCGCCGGGGATTTCTCCATTTTCTGTCGCAGGTCCAGCAGGAGGTAATAGGCCGCCATCAGGCAACAGGCGCAGGGGAGGTAGGGGTAGAACAGGGTGGCGTAACTGCCGAGCATCGTGCCCCAGATCAGGCCGGTCGCGAGAAAAGCGGCCAGTCGGGACGAAACCCCCAGTCGGCGGGCAATGGCCCAGAGCAGGACGCCCAGCAGGGCGGCGGGCAGGGTGACCGTGAAGACCCGCAGAAGATAACAGGTCCAATAGACCCATCGGATATGGGAAAGATGCGAACCGATTCCCCATTCCATCTTGGCATGCCAGAGCAAGGCGTAAAAGGGGACCGCGGCAAACGAAAGCCCCGGGCTTTTGTCGCAGTAGAAGTGCCCGTTGAAGAACGCTTTATCGTTTGTCCGCAGATATGGCAGGGTGGCGGAATCGTGGTAAGTGTCGATCGAGAGAGACCCCTGTTCGACGATCGCATAGGTGAGTGCCAGCCGCGTATTTACATTCCATCCGTTTATGTAATGGTTGAAGTAGGCGAAACTGGCGAACAGAAAGAGAAAGAGAATCAGGGGGACGGTTTGTACCCGGTTGCGGAATTTCATTACAGGCTCTCCATAGTCTTGGGGTTTTTCTCTCACCGTGGGTTT
>DAOPYU010000342.1:0-5022 GCA_035353095.1 Candidatus Sumerlaeota bacterium
AGCCTTTCGGGGAGCACGGCGGAGGTTGCGAAGTTGATTGATGCGCCGGTTCTGTTGGTGACGCGCGCGCACGGGATGGCGCGGAGTCTGGCAGCGATGGTCAAGGGGTATGCGGATTTTGAACCCGGTGTGCGGGTTGCAGGGGTAGTGGCCAACGAGGTCGGATCGCAACGGCACGCGGATCTGTTGGCCGAGAGCCTGGCCTCGGCCGGGTTGCCGCCGTTGGTGGGGAGTATTTCGCGCGGCGGTTTTCCATCGTTGCCCAGCCGTCACCTGGGCCTTGTGAGTGCGGATGATTGGATTCTGTCGCCGGATGTGGAGAGCGCGCTGGCGCACGCGATCGAAGGCGGGGTGGACTTGGAAGCGGTTCTGAAACTGGCTGCGTCCTCGCCGGAGATGGAAATAGGGACAGGATCGAGCGATCTTGAATCTCCAGAACGAATCGGGGAGGGATTGCGACTCGGCGTGGCGCGCGATGCGGCGTTTCATTTCTATTACGGCGATTTCTTCGAGGAATTGAAGGCGCGGGGATGCGAAGTTGTAGAGTTTTCTCCCATTGGGGACAGGGCCTTACCAGTGGATCTGGATGGATTGTATCTGGGGGGAGGGTATCCGGAAGAGTTTGCGGAGGGGTTGTCGAAAAATCAGGGTATGTTGAATTCTGTCCGCGAGTTTTCCCGGGGACGGCTTGTCTATGCGGAGTGCGGTGGTCTGGTGTACCTGTCGCAGGGAATTGAAACGCAGGATGGACGGCGCAGTGCGCTTGCCGGAGTCCTGCCGTTCTGGACCCGGATGCTCCCGAAACGTAAGGCGTTGGGATATGTGGAGGCGCGGCTGGAAGAAGATCTGTTCTGGGGACAAGGGGGGACAGTTCTTCGGGGGCACGAATTCCATTACTCCGAGATAGAAGACGGCCTGGACGGGTACCCGGGTTGGCGGTCCGCGTATCGCATCCAGCGGCGCCGTTCGCAGGAATGGCAATCGGAGGGGTATTGGAACGGACGGGTCCTCGCGAGTTATGTGCATCTGCATCTGGCTTCGCGTCCGGATGCTTTGGAACGATTTCTGCGTTATCTTCGGGTTGTGCGGCAGGGTGGAAATCCGAACGAGCCGGAAAGACGAGAGGGTTGAGGAAATGACTGTCCCCTTAATTTATCATCTATTGGAGTCCCCCCTGAGCGGCGCCGACATCGAGCGGCGGTCGTTCGAGGCGATTGACCGGGAGGCGCCGTCTTCCCCTTTTTCTCCGGACGAGTGGGAAGTGGCGCGCCGCATGATCCATACGACGGGCGATTTCGAAGTGGTGCAATCGCTTCGTTTTGCCAATGGGGCAATTGAAGCGGGGATAAACGCCCTGCGTAAGGGTGTCCCCATTTACACCGACTCGAACATGATCCGTTCGGGGCTTTCGCTGGCGCGTCTGAAGGCTGTCTGTCCCGATTATGCCCCGGAGCGATTGCGTTGCCATGTGGCGGATGGAGAGGTGGCGCGACTGGCGCAGGAGAGTGGGTTGCCGCGTTCGTTCTTCGCGGTCCGTCAGGCCCAGTCGGTTCTGGATGGGGGCATAGCCGTTTTCGGAAATGCCCCGGTGGGGTTGATGGAATTGAGCCGGTTGATTGTCGAGGAAGGGGTACGGCCCGCTCTGGTGATTGCGATGCCAGTGGGGTTTGTGCATGTGGTGGAGAGCAAGGAGGAAATTCTGGAATTAGGCGTGCCGTGTGTGGCGTTGTGTGGCCGTCGGGGAGGGAGTCCCCTGGCGGTGAGTGTGGTCCATGCGTTGTGTACGCTGGCGGGGCGAAACCAGGATATGCAGGATAGTCAATTGATTTCAAAAAAAGGGGACGGACTGTGAAGCGATTGATGCTGGCCGGGTTTATTCTATTGGCGGCGATGGGGCTGTGGGCCTGTCGCGGAAAGGGGAAGGGGATGTCTATATCAAGTGAAACATCTCCGACGAAACCGGCGATTGTGCTGGTGGCCTTTGGGACTTCCAAGATGGAAGCACGTGCGGTTTACGACCATATCTTCGAACAGGCCAGAAAGCGGTTTCCCGGTTATGAGATCCGGTGGGCGTGGACGTCGAGGATTATCCTGAAAAAATTACAGGCGCAGGGTCTGGCGGTCTATTCGCCGGATGAAACCTTGGAACAATTGCGAAAAGATGGATATCGGCAGGTCGTCATGCAGTCGTTTCATGTCATGCCGGGCGCGGAATACGAGGAAATGGTGACAGCCGGAAAAGGCGCGTCGGGATTGTCCATTCAGTATGGTGCGCCTTTGTTGGCCGATGCCGCGGATATTCAGAAGGCGATCCGGGCCGTTGAGCCGTCACTGCGGCAGGACCGGGTGAACGTGTTTGTCGGGCATGGCAATCCGGACAAGCAGGCGAACGCGAAGCTGGTGGAGTTCACGGAGGCGGCCGAGAAGGGACGCTCGAACGCGTTTGTCTTCGCCGTGGAGGGGGAACCGTTTCTGAATCGTTTACCGGAGGCACGGGTGAAGGCGAAGGAACTGGGTGGCGTGCATTTTGTCCCGATGATGGTCGTGGCGGGCGAACACATCATGGAGGATGTGATGGGGGAGGGGGCGGAATCCTGGCGCTCGCAGATTGGGGTGGCGGACGCGACTTGCGCCCAGCCGCTGGGTGCTAACGACGCGATTCTCGATATCTATTTCGACCATACGGAAGCGGCTCTGAAAGTGTTCGAGAAATAGGGACACCGATTGATTCGATCGAGTGAGGAGAAGGAAGAGTGCGGACACGGATTCTGAGATGGTTGGGGATTGTAACGCTTGTCTTGATGGGCTGGATGCTTTCAGGGGATGGAACGGTATCCGCCGAAGCGGCCGGGTCCACGAGTTCGAGTCTGGAAAATACGGGGACACCGAAATCCCGGTCTTCCCATTCAATCAATCGAGATGCCACCGGTCCCGCATCGTCTCGCATGACGGGAAAAATGGGACAGCGTTCCGGGAAGGGAGAGGACGAAGACGGGGAGAGTTCCGCCTATGCGAAGTGGAAGATGCACCTTCGTTTCTGGCCGCGCAAGGCGGTGTTACTGGCCGAACTTGCGTTGTTGGTGGCATTGGGTGTGTTTGTGGGACAGGCTTTGGAAATCGCCGGTTTTGTTCGTGCGATCTCGTTTGTCACCAAACCGTTGACCGCACTCGGCGGTTTGCCCCGTGAGGCGGGACCGGCTTTTCTCATGGCCTTCCAGTCGGGGGCCGTGGCCAACAGCATGCTGGTCTCGGAGCGGGACGCGGGGAAAATGAATGCGCGTCAATTGTATTCATCCGTCCTGGTTGTCTCGGCCCTCTCGTTGTTTGCGCATTTGCCCACGTTTGTATTTCCGGTCGGGTTGGCGTTTGGAAAGGATGCGACGATTGCGCTTTTCCTGGTACGGGTAGGGGCAATCGTTCTGGAGATTGTATGTGTTTTGCTTGGTTCGAGGTTAATTTCTGGGCGTTGGACAGGTGGGTGTCCCCGGTTGCCTGAAATGCTTACAAGCGAGGAGGCGAACCTTGCGGAAGTGTCTATTTCCGATAATCGGGAAATGGGACAATCGGTCTCCTTCTTTCGAAAGGTCTGGAAACGCTCCCGGAAGACCTTCTTTCGGCTGTTGTGCTACATGGTTCCGACGTTTGTTGTGATGGGGTTGTTCGAGTACTATGGTTTTTTCACGTATCTCTCAAAAGCTGTCCCTCAATTATTCTCGCTGCCGTTTCTGCCTCCGGAATCGGTCGCGATTATTCCGGCGCAGGCGATGAGTCTGTATAACGGGGTACTCGTCGCGGGGAACTTTGTGAATACGGGGGCAATCACGTCGCACCAGGCGGTGGTGATCATTCTGTTCGGTTCGATTGTGACGGCGCCCGTTCGGACGCTGAAACATGCGTTGCCGACTTACCTGGGCATTCTGGGCGCTCGGCCGGGGTTGCTCATGGCGATTCTCGCGCAGGTGTTACGGAATCTGTTTCTGCTGTTTTGTACGGTTCTCCTGATGGGGTACTGGAGATAAGGAAGTTCAAGGGACACGAGGAAAACAAAATGGAAGCGTTCAATCGCAAGGCGTTGCCGGGGCATTTCTATGCGGTGGGGGTAGGTCCGGGATCTCCGGACCTGATGACGGTCCGGGCTGTGAACCTGATCCGGAGCGCGGACGTGATTGTGGCGCCTCGTTCCGAGCGCGCGGAGGAAAGTCTGGCGCTCCGGACCATTGGGGCCCTGATTGAGGGACAGGAAGTCATCGAGCACGTGTACCCGATGCGCCGTGATATTGAGGAAACGCTGAATTCGTGGCGCGAGGTGGCGGGAGTTGTACTGGAGCGTACGGGTCAGGGCAAGTCGGTAGTCCAGATCACGATTGGCGATCCGCTGATTTACAGCACGACCTGTTACCTGTTGCCACTGCTGGAAGAAATGCCGCCCGACTGCCTCCATGTGGTGCCCGGCATCAGCGCATTTCAGGCGGCGGCTTCGCTTCTGGGCGAGGCGTTGACGCTTCAGGAAGACCGGTTGACGTTGATGCCGGGAAATAACATGGCCGAGGTGGAGGCCGCCCTGGAACATACCGAGACGCTGGTGCTCTACAAGGCCGGGCGACATGTCAACGAACTCTGTGACCTGCTGGAACGTCACGGCCTGCTGGAATGCGCGCGCGTGGTGTGTTATGCCGAAATTGAGGGACGGCAGTTTGTGTCGAAACGCCTGGAAGAGGCGCGGGATGGATTGCACGGTTACATGACCACCATTCTGGTGCATGTGGGACATCGGACCTGGGTCGCGGCGCAGAGTGGAACCGAAGCGCGGAAATCTACGGACGTGGAGCGGAGCGGGGCATGAGTGAATTGCGGACGGGTTTGACGACCGGGACGTGCGCGGCGGCTGCTTCAAAGGCGGCGGTTCTGTTGTTGTCAGGAGTGGGCCCGGCTGAGCATGTCGAGGTGACGCTTCCCGATGGAGAGGTCGTATCGGTGGAGGTCGAGGCGATGTCTTTCGATTCCGGCGTGGGATGCGCAGGA
>DAOPYU010000343.1:0-5018 GCA_035353095.1 Candidatus Sumerlaeota bacterium
ACGGTTCCCTCCCATGCCGCTTCGGACCGTATAGACGTTATCGCCCAGAATGGTATTGTATTCCTGGATCGAGCTCAGGCCGCACGTATAGAGACACCAACTGTGGGTGTTCTGAACGGTGTTGTGAGCCGCGTATCCGTAATTGGAGCCCGTCAGCACGGCACTATTGCCGATTTCATCAAACTGGCAGCCGACCATCTGAAAGTAGTCGGTGCCTCCCGACGTGGACATGATCGCGGCTTCCCCTCGGACCTGGGTGTCTTTGGTCTTATAGAACTTCAGGTCTTGAAAGCGCAGGCACTTGCGGTTTGTCACATCGAAGAGTGTCGGAGTGTCATTGGCGCCTTGAGGGTCTCCGTCGCCGTCCTTGTCACCGGTGAAGATCGCGTCTCCGCTTCCCCAGTCCGCCACGGACTTGAACGTGATGGGGCGAACCACCACATAGGCCATCTCCGGAGTGGCGTAGGCTTTGCCTGTGAAGTCTTTCAGAGCCAGTTCCGTCTGGGAGTTGACGGAGTTGATGGCGAAGAGGCCGCAGGATTCGACCCATGTGTGGGTGACGCTGTCCTTGCAATGGTAAATCAGGACGTAATCCGTCGAAGGGGCGACCCCTTTGGTCTGGAATTGCCCCGAGGGACTCTTGAAGAGACCCGAGGAATTGACTGTGGCATCTTTGCCGGCTGCCACCTGGGCCCCGGAGGCGCCCACGGTGATCAGGGCGCCCACATAAGTCACGCCCCGTTTGAAGACGACATAGTCGCCCGCCTTCAACACGGTCGAGGCGGCCGTGCTGGCGGCATCTGCCCCGCCGGGGCAGTGTTTCCAGGCTTCCGCCGTACTCTTACCGGTCTTGGCATCATTCCCGGAGGCATAATCCACGTAATAGGTGGTCGCCTGCGACTCCCGAGTGAGCGCCAGGAGGGTCAGTACTCCGAGAAAGAAAAAAACTCGATGAAACGATCTTGTCAACATGATCCTGGAGTCCTCTCTTTCATCTGGGCGGCGGTCTTGGGAACGGTACCCGGACGTTGAAACATTCCTCTTCCCCCGCCCTGTTCGATGAGGCAAATCCGGTGAATTCTCATTATACGTCCAACTCTCCCTCTGCGGCAAGCAGACGATCGCATAATTCCACACGAAACCCACACCCGGGCGACTGAAGAAAGGCCGTCCAGAAGATTTCCGGTTTTGCGTCTGCGGGTCTCGATAGCAACACGCCCAAGGGTCTCGATTTCGAGATTTCAGGGCCTCTGTCGGCGCCTCTGCCTGCGAAATCCCGTTGCGTATCCAGTTCCTGCGCCTCCCCTCTTCACTCGGCATGGATTTCAAGCAAAGTCCATACCACCTGAGAGGTGTGGGAAAAGCGATCCAGATGGGGCTGGAGGTGGCTCTTTTGCCACATCAGGCAATGGCGATGGCAGCACCTCCGGCGCGCAGCGAGGCCGAGCAGGCTTCGAGGATCTGAACCACCTGCATGCCCTTTTCGCCGCAGGACTCCGAGGCTTGCCCTGTCTGGATACAGTCGAGGAAGTGTTGGGTTTCCACCTTGAGGGGTTCGGCCTGGCTCAGGTGCGGTGCGTAGATGTCGCCATAATGGTAGGAATACTGGAACTCGGCAAAGGTGTCGTAGTGGGGGGGAATTTCCACACGCTTGTCGTAAATCTTGATCTTTTCCTGCGGCAGGATGTCGTTGTACACGAGCATGCGTTTGCTGCCGACGAGGGTCATTTCCCGGATTTTATTGGGATCGAGCCAGCTGCTCATGATGGTGGCAAACCCGCCATTGGCGAAATTCAGCGAAATGTTGGTGATGTCCTCGATCCCTTCGGCAATGTGGGCCTTGCCTTGGCAGTTGACCGTGACGGGCAGGGTGTCGAGCAGGTAGAGGATGATGGAGATGTCGTGGGGGGCCAGATCCCACGCAACGTTGATGTCTTTCTGAAACAGGCCCAGATTGAGGCGTCTGGAACTGATGTAGAGAATGTCGCCCAGATCTCCCTGCTTGAGGATGTCTTTGATTCGGCGGACTTCGGACGTGTAAATGAAGGTATGGCCAACCATCAGGGTGAGTTTCTGCTTCGCGGCCAGATCGTTGAGTTCCTTGCATTCGGCGTAAGAGCTGGCCATGGGCTTCTCGATGAACGTGTGTTTGCCGGCAGTCAGGCTCTGTTGGGCCAGGTCGAAGTGAAAACGCACGGGGGTTGCGATGGCGATGGCGTCCACTTCGGGGTCCTGAATCAGGTCGGCGTAGGTTTTCGTGGTTTGAACAGCCGGATAGAGGCGTTTCATGTGGGCCAGACGTTTTTCGTCCATGTCGCAGACCCACCGGACTTTGGCTTCCTCAAGACTGTTGAAGTTCCGGATAAGATTGGGGCCCCAGTACCCACACCCCACGACACCGACCTGAAGTGACTCTTGCGACATGGTCATCCTCCCGACATCGAAATATGAAATTGTTGGACCTGTTTCCCCTTACAGGGAGTTTTGAAACAAACCCCGTTCCGCTCTCACAGGAACTTGTAGAGAAACGACGGAATGGGATATTTGCGTTTGTTCAGGATGACGCCGAGCACTTTGCCCCCATGCTCCACAATGCGGTCCCGCACGCGCTTGGTGACCTGCTTGCGGGTCTGTTCCGCGTCCACCACAAGCACCACTCCATCGGCTTTCCGGGCCATTGAGAGCGCTTCGGGTGAGGCTGTCACGACTGGCGAGTCTATCAGGACCAGATCGAACTGGAGCCGCAACCGTTCAAAGAACTCTCCGATTTTGGGCATGTCGGAGAGCTGGGCCGAACGGGCGGGCGACGTGGAAAGCTGACCCGCGAAGAGGTGTTCTTCTCCGATCCGGTGGATGGTGTCAGTGATCAGGGTGCCCTTGAGGATGCAATCTTCCCATCCCGATGAGGGTTCGACATTGAAGAAGCGCAGCTGACACGGTTCGGTTCGGTTCGCATCCAGCAACAGGACTGTTTTTTCGAGGCGAAAGGCCGAAAACTTGGCGTATTCCCGCACCAGAACGGACGTTCCTTCATCTCTCCGGGTTCCGACAAACTGGATCACCTGTCCGACCCCTTCGGAAACGTGCAGGGCGATGTTCTGGTGCAGGAGGGCCATGGCGTCTTCGAGGTCGCGTTCCGGCAGGGCGCGAATCGTTTCCGTTTTCATCAGGCTGGGAACCATGGCGGTCGTTTCGACCAGGGGACCCGGACCTTTTCGGAGTTGTATACCCGACTCGACCCGTTCTCTTTCCTTTTCCGCCTGTTCCAGCGCTTCGAATGTTTTTGTCATACCAAGAAACCTCTATTCATTCAACGAACAGTTTGTACCGTTCTGAAAGTGGGTATATTGTATACCTGCGCCCGGGCTGATACCAATTAAAAACGCCACTCCTCTGTCAAGGATTTCCGATCAGGTGGTGGCTCCAACTCTTGACGGTCGTGAGGAGTGAGGAAAGTCCGACCTGACTCACGACCACGAAAAGGATCAGGGCGGCTGTCAGAAACAGGCACCAGATGGCCATCGCCCAATTGGACGCAGAACGCCGCTTTCGGGGGTGTCCCGTGTAGTCTGCGATGACATCCGCTACAAGGTCTGCGCCGATGATTTTCTCCTGGGAACCGAATCCGGCCACCAGGGCCTGATGGCCGATCACATTCATCACGCGCGGCACCCCCTGCGCATACCGGGCGATTCGTTTCAGGGCACTTTTCCGGAAGATGGGAGCGGGGGTGTCCTGCGAAAGGGACAGGCGGTGCTGGAGGTACTCCAGACTTTCCTTGAAGGTGAGGGGCGAAAGGGTGGCGCGGGCGGCAATCCGCTGTTTGAACGGCTTCATGTCATCGAGTTCCAGGATCTGGTTCAGTTCCGGTTGCCCCACCAGGACGATTTGCAGGAGTTTGTCCTTGGTGGTTTCGAGGTTGGAAAGCATCCGGATCTGCTTGAGAGTTTCGACGGACATGGCCTGCGCTTCATCAATGATCAGGACCACGTTCTGTCCCGCGGAGTAGTGCTGGATCAGGGCGTTCGAGACCTCCCGGAGTTTCTCGTTGACCGTTTGAGTCGGAGTTTCCGCCTCCAGGACGCTCAGGCACTCGTCGAGGATTTCCTCAAAGGTTACAAAGGGATTGAGAATGTAAATCACTCGTGTCCTGCTGCGGTTCATGTGACGGAGGAAAGTCCGGATGATAGTGGTTTTGCCTGTTCCCACTTCCCCAGTGACCACAATCACCCCTTTACGCATCTGTTCGCCACAGATGATGGACCCCAAGGCTTCCTTGTGACTCGGGCTCAGGTAGAGAAAGGCCGGGTCGGGGGTGATGTCGAACGGTTCGCAGACAAGCCGGTAATAATTCAGATACAACGCTTGAATACCTTATCCGACACGGCGGTGAGGACCGGAACGCCCAGGTAACGTTCCACGTCTTCATTGGTCTTGAAAGTCTGACTGAGGAGATCCAGCCCGAAGGCCAGCCCAATGCTGCCGAAGAATGCGGCCAGAAAGGCGATTGCCAGGTTCCGCTGCTTCTTGGACTGGACGGGTTTCAGGGGGAAAGTGGCCGGTTGGAAAATGTTCACATTACTGACCATCTGCTCATCCATGGTCCGCGACACTTCGGAGCGTTGTTTGTCCTGCAGGTAACGCATGTACGATTCTTCCAGAGCGGTCTTTTCCCGTTGCAGTTTTTCATAGTCCGCCTGCAACCCCCGCATGGCCACCAGCTTGCCTTCAATCTCTGCCAGATTCGCCGTATGATTAATCTGAGCGGCCTGCAGGCCGGTCAGTGTGGCCTTTTCTCCCACCAGCAACTGTTCGACCTGTTGAAGGACGGGGTCTGTTGTAATGATGGGGGTGGAAACACCCGGCAACGCGCGCCCCCGTTTGATCGAGTCGGCCACTTTCCGGGCTTTATCCGCCACGGCCGCTCCCCCTTTCTTGATCATCTCTTCAGTGACATGAATTTCGTCGCGGACATCCTGCAGCAGCCGTTCTCCTTAGGTGTATTTGCGGGCCAGTTG
>DAOPYU010000344.1:0-5017 GCA_035353095.1 Candidatus Sumerlaeota bacterium
CCTGGTCGGGCGCCTTCGTCGCCGAACCGCCTTCGGTCGCCGTGACCGTCAGCGCGTAGGTCGCCTTGGGCGTGAACTTCGCCGTCAGCGTCTTGTTCGAAGCCGGCATCGTGTAGGGTGACGTGACTGGCGTTTCACCGTCAAACCACCCGGCAAACGTGTACTCCGCCTTCGGCGTCGCCGTCAGCGTCACCACATCACCCGACGCGTACGTCGTCTGATCGGGCGACTTCGCCAGCGACTCAGCCGCGTTCGCCGGATCAGCCACCAGTGTCAGTGTGTACAGACCCGGTTCCACAGCCGAAAACTTCGCCGTCAGGGTGACATTCGCCGTCCCGACCGTGTACTCGAACGACGCGTTCGTCGAAACCGTCGTGGCGCCGTCCATCCAACCCCGAAATACCCAGTTGGTCGCAGGCGTTGCCGTGAGCGTCACTTTCTCGCCCTCCGCATAGGCGTCCTTGGATGGCGTTCTCGAAACCGTTCCTCCCTCGGACGGCGTGGCCGTCACCGTTACCGTGTGCGTGGGAATCTGTTCAAAATTCGCCGTGACTGTCCGGGCCCCGTTCATGGTCACCAGAATTGACGCCTCCGTGCCTGTCACATCACCGGTCCAGTTGACAAACCGGTAACCGGCCGCCGGCGCCGCCGTCAGCGTCACCGTCGTACCGAACTCATACGTCCCGTCACCGGAGGTCGGATTGGCCGTGACCGTACCCGCACCCGCGTTCGGCAGGACATTCACCGTCAGGGGAACCGGCCCGCCCCCCTTCAGCAACAGGTGGCCCCAGGCCGACGCATAATCCCACGGGTCGCGTAACCCGGCCGTCGAACTCCACCACAGCCGGCTTTCGCGCCCGCTTCCGTCGTTGTCCTGCACCTGAACGTCAAACCCGACCGTGGCGCCATCCGCCGGGGTCGAGAACGCGCTCCTGAGAAGCTGGAACTCGATGGCATACCCGCCCTCGTGCGTGGCCACAGCCGCCGACCAGGAATCGGCGCCGCCTTTTCCTTCAAAATCAGCCGTCAGGTTCCCCCCCAGAATTGTGCCGTCCCAGGTGATCCCAAACTGCCCACCCGGCTGGACGCGGCCCGGACTGTGGTCATGGTCCATGTCGAAGAAGATCTCGGCCGTATCATTCTCCCAGTTTCCGCCCGTGGCCGGATTGTACGCCTGTACGCTGTCCGTCACATCCACCGCCACATAGATATACTGAGCGTCGTGCATGACATAGAACTTTGCGCTCAGGTCCGCCGCATCGGCGGGAGCCGCATCGCCTGGAACCGTCTGAAGCGGCACATACGCCACCCCGGCCCATTCCCCGGGGCTCAAAACCCCGTCCAGTGTCGGAGCGGTCGTGGTGGGTTCCGCCACCGCTTCCACCTTCTGCACCAGCGAACAGACCCACGTGTCCCCCTTGTAGGTGCCCAACGGAGACAGAACGATCGTCACCGTGCCGACCGCCGGAGCCGCAAAACCGGTAAACGTGAAACTGATGTTGTCCGTCGTAGTCGCCAGAGTCGCCGAACTGCCATTGACGCTCAGCATTGTGGCCACCACGCCATCCATCGGTTCGCTGAACGTCACACTCACCGAATTGAGCGTCTCGACCTCCGCATCGGCGGCGGGCGTCCGGGCGCTCAGGACCGTCGCTGTGGGAGGACCGACCGCCCAGAACTCATCGAAGTACATCAGGCCGAACGTCCCGCCCGCCTGCAACTGGAAGTTCTGCGCCTTCGTCCAGTCGCACGGCTTGAGCGGATCTTCCGCGATGAACTGCGTCATCAGCACGTCATACCGTTTCCACTCGGTCGTCAACGCGATGTTGGCCGCGCGCGAGGAACCCGCCCACGACGCGTCGTACGCCTTGATCGAGATCGTCTGTCCCTCCGCCGTTCCCTTCCCCCAGAACCGGATCGCATAGGCCTGCGACACATCCACCGGCGCCGCCGCGCTGAAGACCGCCTGACCCCACCACTGCCGGGGCTCCGGATCGTTCCACAGCATCTCGAGCGACTGGGTACTCGTCGTGCCGGGAGGCAGAATCATCGTCTCGATCGAAGCGGTTGTAACGCCGGCCTGATACGTGATCGCCGCATCCGGCGCAAACCGCTCGAAGTCCTCGATCATGAAATCCTTGAAAGCCGAGACCACCGTCATCGCGATCGAGTCAATGGCCAACTCACCCGCATCGCCCGTCGGCTGAATCTGAATCAGGTCCACCGTGGACCAGTCCACCGCCTGGTTCCAATACGGACTCTTGACAAACTTGGACTTCGGAATCGCATACTTGAGCCACTGCTTGGTGACTTTCAGTCCCTCAAAGACATTGCACCCCGCCCGCGCCTTGTCCGCCACCGCAATGGTCAGACCGGCATTGTCCGTTGTGCCTTTCGCCCAGAAGGTGACCTTGTCGCAGTTCGTCATATCCACTGCGGACGGCAGACTGAACTCCGCCATGCTGTAGCCCTGCGTCGAGTTGTCGAACGCCATCCGGAACGCCTTCGTGCCGCCCTCGGGCCCCCAGACGATGTCCGCGCGCTCGAGGGTCTTGCTGGTGGCGCCGGCGCTGAGTTTCACCTTGTCCAGGGCCGCCGCATCGTACGCCTCGAAGTCCTCGAGCATCGGCAGGGGCGCAACGGGATACCGGGTCAGGCGCACATTGTCCACCGTCAATGTTCCGGCTGCGCCGACCGGCAGGAACTGAATCTTCCCCACATTGGCCCAGTTCACCCCCCGCTGCCAGTAGTCCCCCTTCCCATCGAGGAAGTCACACAAGGGGATCGAGTACTGGACCCACCCATCCGTCAACTTCTGGGCGGGCGAGAGGTCGCGCCCATCGCCATTCACCAGGTCCACGTCAATGAGTCCCACCTGAAGCGACGCCGTCTTGATCGAGGACTTGGCCCAGAACGTCACGTACGGCAGGTCCATCATGTTGGTGGGTGACGGCAGAGTGATCTCGATGGCGCTCTGAGCCGCCGTGTTGTCATAATCCACCTTGAGGGCCTGTGCCCCCCCGTTCGGGGGCAGGTCCGCCGTCTCGAGCGACACGACCGAAACGCCGCCGTACAACAGGATCTCATCGATCTGCGACTGATTGTAGGCCTCGAAATCCAGCAGCGACAGATCCGCCAGATCCGCCACCGACACCACCTTGATCGCGTCGAGGAACACATTGCCATCCGTATTGTTTACAAAACCCTGCAGCTGGATTTCCATGTGCGTGATGTTGTTGAAGGGAGCCGGATTCCCACTGTCCCAATCGCTCTTGCCTATTGTGGTGAAACTCCCAAACGGAATGCGATACCGTTCCCAGCGGTCGGTGAAATAGACCGACTTGCTCGAGTTGTCCTGTCCTCCACCGATCTTGACACTCCAGCCGGTGGCACACCCGCCTTCGATCTTGCCCCAGAATTCCAGCACATCATAAGGAGAAAAGTTCATTTGTGGAATAGTGAAATAGAACTGTCCCCACCCTTGGGTATTGGCGGCCACGATTCCCTTGGCCGCCGCGGTCGAACCCGGCGCCGCCAGATTCGTCGTCTCCAGCGCGCGATCCGTGATCCCCCCCTGGTGGCCAATATTCGTGGCAGCGACAAACGCCGCAGTGTCCGCATACTGCTCGAAATCGAAGACCGTCATTTCCTGCGAGAATACGTACACCGGCGCCAGCAGACCCACTGCCAATACCCACGCCCTCCACCCCTTCAGCGTTCTCATGCTTCTGCCACCTTTCCAATAAGATGTAGGGCGCCGGCATGGCTCACCCTCTTCTTCCCGACCCGCCTCCCTGATGGCTTCCAGCTGTCCCCACTTTTGTCTCCACTGGCAAATACGGGAATACCCCCTCCCCGTCCTCGTCATGGAAACCTGCAGGTCCAATCTGTACGACAAGAAACCAACTGCCTGTGCGCTTCTAAGGATAACGCTCCAACTCCCTGGGGACACACAAAACAATAGAACTCTGTACCGCTTTGAGAAAAGCATACCAAGTCCCGGCGCAGCCGGTCAATGCTTTCTTGTATCCAAGTGAAAATATTCACAGCCCCCGGTGGGAATCCCCCACGTCCCCCGGAATACCCCCCCTCCCGCCCATTCCACCCCTCATGGGGACACCCTGCCGGGAGCGCTCCACCGGGTGCTTGCGCGCTTGACTTGTCGAGGGTCTCCGTTCTATCATGAAAGCGTCTGAACCGTCCGGAAACGGCGGCAGGCCTTGGGAACTTCTTCCATCCAGGATCAGGGAACCGGTCCTCCTGCGGAACTTCCCGTTCGCGGTGACGCGGCGGGGAAACTCGTGAGGAGAAGGGGGGACTGCGCGGAGCGCAGGCGGTCGCCTGTCCGGCGCGGAAGGGGTTGAATTGTGGATGAATTCCGAAAAAGAAACCGAGCCTTATGTTCGATCTGAATAATCTGCCTTCCGTTTCCAGCGAGTCGGTCCTGGTGGTGGGATACCCCAAATCCGGCAACAAGTGGCTCACGGCGCTTCTGGCCGATGCCCTGCGCCTGCCCGTCCGACCCGCCGGCAATGTCTCCATGGACGAACTGGCCGCCCAGGTCAACAGTTCCCTGCATCTGGACCCCAGCCAACCCACCCCCCAGGTGGCCAAATACCACCTCCTGCCCGACCAGCTGTTGCACGAAGTCAACGTCGAGCCCAGGCACATCGTCTATCTCTACCGCGACGTGCGCTTTGTCGCCATCGCCTCGTTCTGCTACCTCAGCCGACTCTCGCACTTCACCGGCCACAGCAACGACATCAAACGCCGGTCCCTGAGCCAACTGCTTTTCAACCCCATCGGCGCTCTGCGCTACCTGCACCGCCGGCTCCTCTTCGCCCGGTTCCTGCGGAAATTCATGGACGGTTCCTTCCGCGGAGAAATGGTCCACCACAGCACCTGGACGGAACACATCGAAGCGTGGCAGATGTGGGCCCGCAAACACCCCGAGACCCGAGTCGCCTTCGTGGCCTACGAAGAACTCCTCGACGACACGGAAAACCAGCTGGCCCGC
>DAOPYU010000345.1:0-1888 GCA_035353095.1 Candidatus Sumerlaeota bacterium
CGGCGGCGCACCTTTGCCATCGTGTCCCACCCCGACGCCGGCAAGACCACTCTGACCGAGAAACTCCTGCTTTACGGGGGGGCGCTGCACCTGGCCGGGTCGGTCACGCAGCGCAAAACCCAGCGGGCCACCACCTCGGACTGGATGGAACTCGAAAAAAAGCGCGGCATTTCGATCAGCTCGACCGTGCTGAACTTCGACTACAACGGCCACCGCATCAACCTGCTCGACACCCCCGGCCACAAGGATTTCTCCGAGGACACCTACCGTGTGCTGACCGCCGTGGATGCGGCGATCATGGTCATTGACGCCGGCAAGGGCATCGAAAGCCAGACCCGCAAGCTGTTCGAGGTCTGCCGGCTGCGCGACCTGCCGATCCTGACCTTCTGCAACAAGATGGACCGGCCCAGCCGCGAACCGCTCGACCTGCTGGACGAACTTGAGAATGTTCTGGGGATCGAAGCCTATCCGATGAACTGGCCGCTCGGGTCCGGGGAGCAGTTCAAAGGGATCTGGGACCGTCAGACCCGTCTGGCCCACTTCTACGAACGCACGCCCGGCGGCGCCTACCGCGCGCCGGTCGCCACGTGCGGTCTGGACGACCCGTCCGTGCGCGAACGGCTCGATGACGACACCTTCCGGGCGGTCAGCGAAGAATTGGAAATGCTCGACGGGGCCGGGGCGGATTTCGACCCGGAATCCGTCCTGGCCGGCACCACCACGCCGGTTTACTTCGGCAGCGCCGTCAACAACTTCGGCGTGCAGCTGCTGCTCGACGGTTTCATCGAGCACTCGACCCCGCCGCGCCACCGCATGAGCCAGGGGGCGGTGGTCGAACCGAACGACCCCGCCTTCTCCGGTTTCGTCTTCAAGATCCAGGCCAACATGGACCCGCGCCATCGCGACCGCGTGGCGTTCATCCGGGTCGTTTCGGGCCGTTTCGAGCGCGACATGATGGTGACCCACGTGAGCAGCGGCAAGAAAATCCGCCTCTCGAACTCCAGCAAACTGTTCGGGCGCGAGCGCGAGACGGTGGACGAGGCCTGGCCGGGCGATGTGGTCGGCATCGTCGGCTCGAACGCCCTGAGTATCGGCGACACGCTCAGCGAGAATCCCGACGTGGTCTTCAACGAGATTCCGCACTTCCCGCCCGAATGCTTCGCCTACCTGCACAACCCGGTTCCGTCGAATTACAAGCGGTTCCGCGAGGGGTTGACCCAGTTGCTGCAGGAAGGGGTGGTCCACGCCTTCGAAATCCCCGGTCAACAGCAGAAGATTCCGCTTCTGGCCGCCGTCGGTCCCCTGCAGTTCGAGATCGTCCAGTACCGGCTCGAGACGGAATACGGCGCGACTTCGCGCCTGGAAAACGCCTCCTGGACCCTGGCCCGCTGGGTGTGCGGCGGCGACCTGCCCGATCCGTACGACCTGCCCTCGGGTGTGCAACTGGTCGAAGACCTTCAGGGCCAGCCGGTTCTCCTTTTCCCGGGCGAATGGAACCTGCAATACTTCGCGCAGAAGTTCAGTGGAATCGAACTGAGCGCCTACCCGCCCGGCACCCTCGACGAGACGCTGTCGGCGACGGTGTCGTAAATTTTCCCCTCGCTTTTCCCAACTCCAACCTCTGCGTTCCCCTGCGTCCTCCGCAAGTTCATTTTACCGCAGAGAGCGCCGAGGAACGCGGAGGAAAATTGCCGTGGTACGCGTGGACACCGGACGGGCGTGGTCTGAAGCGTCTGTTTTTTCGCGTGTTTCGCGCTTTTCGCGGTTTTTTCTTCGATTGCGGTCTTTCTGCGCCGGGGTTTTCTTTAGAAAAATTTTGCTTTCCCCTGGCCGCTGTGGCATTCTCCCCCTCGGAAAGAGTCTGAAACAGGCTGAAAATTTCTTGAGG
>DAOPYU010000345.1:1988-5008 GCA_035353095.1 Candidatus Sumerlaeota bacterium
CTGTGGCATTCTCCCCCTCGGAAAGAGTCTGAAACAGGCTGAAAATTTCTTGAGGGGCGGACGATCATGCGAGGTTGGGGGATTCTGACGGGCATACTCTTCCTGGGACTGGTGGTTTCGAGCGCGTTTGTTCCCGAACCGGTCCACGCTCAGGACGTGTGGGAACTCGCCTCGCCCGACGGCCAGGTCACCCTGTCCGTTTCCCTCCAGGCCCGCAACGAACCCGGTTACCCCGCCGACAAGTCCCGGCTCTATTACAAGATAGACCACGGTCAGGGCGAAACCCGCGTCGAGGCGCTCCCCTGGTCCCCGCTCGGCGTCGTCCGCGACAAGGAAGACCTCACCGACGGCCTGGTCTTCGACTCGAAAAGCGACCGCCTCACCTTCGACGAAAAATACACGATCCCCCACGGCAAACGGTCCCAGTATCAGAACCGTGGCGCGAAACAAAGCGTCACCTTCCGCAACGCCAAAGGGGCCAAACTCGAAATCCAGATGCGCGCCTACGAAGACGGCGCCGCCTTCCGCTACCGCTTCCCCGAGTCCTCGAACACCACCCACACCCTGACGTCCGAGGCCACCGGCTTCCGCATCCCGCTCGGTTCCGCCGTCTGGATGCAGCCCTACGACGACCCCACCCAGTACGCCCCGGCCTACGAGTCCTTCTATGTCAAGACGGACGCCGGAACCACCTCGACCAAGGAACTCGGCTGGGCTTTTCCCGCCCTGGTCGAACTCAAGGCCACCAAGCACTGGATGCTCGTGACCGAAACCGCCGACCGCACGCAGTGCGGCACCCACCTGGCCCGCCAGGCGCCCCACGGCCTCTACACCGTCCAGTTCCCCGATCCGCGCGAGGGGAAACGCAAGAACACCCCCACGCAGCCCCGCTCCAAACTGCCCTGGTGCACCAACTGGCGCGTCTTTATCCTCGGCGACTCGCTCGCGCCCATCGTCGAGTCCACCCTGCTGACCAACCTCAACCCGCCCTCGATCCTCGAGGGGAGCACCAGCTGGATCCGCCCCGGCGCGGTGGCCTGGAGCTGGTGGTCGCAGCAGGACAGCCCCCGCGACATGAAGGCCATGCTGCCCTTCATCGACCTGGCCGCGGAGATGAACTGGAAGTATTTCCTCGTGGATGCCGGGTGGGAGAAGATGCAGAACGGCAGCCTGAACGAACTGGCCGCCTACGCCAAACGCAAGAACGTGGACCTGATCCTCTGGTACGCCTCGTCGGATCGCCGCATGTCGCGTCAGGAAGAACGCCGCCGCGAGTTCGAGCGGATTCAGGACCTGGGCGTCCGGGGTATCAAGGTGGACTTCTTCGTCACCGACAAACAGTACGCCATGCAGCTCTACCAGGACATCCTGATCGACGCGGCCACCTACCGCCTCATGGTCAATTTTCACGGCTGCACCCTGCCGCGCGGCTGGACCCGCACCTACCCCCACCTCATGACCCAGGAGGCCGTGCCGGGCGCCGAAAGTTACATCTTCTTCAAGACCTTTCCCGACATCGCCCCCTACCACAGCACCGTGCTTCCCTTTACCCGCAACGCCGTCGGGCCGATGGACTACACCCCCGTCACCTTCAGCGACAACTACCACGCGCACAAGACCACCAACGCCCACGAGCTGGCGCTCTCGGTCGTCTTCGAGTCCGGCTGGCAGCACTTCGCCGACCGCGTGAGCGCCTACCGCGACCTGCCCCAGGCGGCGAAAGACTTCCTGCGCTCGGTCCCCACCGCGTGGGACGAAACCCGCTACGCCGCGGGCGAACCGGGCGAGTACGCCGTCATCGCCCGGCGCAAGGGGGACCAGTGGTACGTCGGCGCCATCAACGGGCGCAAGGAACCGCGCGAAATCGTCTTCACGCCCCATTTCCTCGAAACCCGGGAATACAACACGCAGGTCATCGGCGACGGCGCCACCTCGCGGACCCTGCAAGTGGGATTGAGCAAGATCGCCGATCCCACCGTCCCGCTCCAGTTCACCCTCGCCGGTTTCGGCGGCCTGGCCATGCAGATCACCCCGGTCCCGCCACCCAAAGACACAGCCCCCGCGCCCACGGCCCTGAACAAACCCACCCCTGCGGGAAAAACGGCGCGGCCGTAGAAAAACCGTTGTAGAAAAACCCAGGGACGGACCCCATTCGATTTGTATTTCTCTATCGAGAAATCCGCGCAAACTGTGACATTCTCTTTTGGCCGCAAGATGCGCAGAAGGCACAAAGATTCCTGTCAGGATCAGCAGTTGAGCGCCAACGGCGCGAACTTATGCCAGCCTGGGGCAAGCGCAGCGTCGCCCCAGGACAGGTGTGTCCCCTTTTTACAAGGGCTGAAGGCCCGGACTATGAAAAAGGACAGAACGCCTGGATAGAACGGGTTTTCGAAACTCCGCTGGACCGAGTCGGACAAAATCGCCCTCGGATGTCACTCGACGATATCCTTGGTGTCAAAAACCGGCCCTCTGATTTTGACTTCACTGGCCGACTTGGGCAGAGGGGTACCTGGTTTTGAAGGTTTCGGCGACTCGAAGACGAAGAAACGCTCCGGCTCGAAGGGCAGCGTCAGAACCTTTTCCGGTGTCCCGCATCCGGAGGGGGAAATATCAACCGAGTAAACATCCACCCCCTTTTTGAAATACGCTTTTCCCCCGTACACATACAGGTGGCGCATCCCTTCCTCTACCTTGCAGGGTATCAGGTCGGTCTTCCCGGGGAAAAAGATCCGGTCATTGCCAAAGAACTCCGGCTTGGAAAACGCCTTCCCGCTATAGTGTTCTATTTTCTCTTCGAAGAAAACAAGATCGTCATATGTAAATGATATTACACGAGGCCTGAAATGATAAAAGGATGAAATTTTATCAACTCGATCAAAAATCACAAAATCACTCTCCGTCAAGCCGACAGGTATTTTGTATGTGGAAAATGTTGACAGACGAGAAGACTGTCCCGAGAGCCCCCAAGATAGTGACATATGTCACCCAGGGTCGAGTTTCCGGTCTGGTTGCGATGATTT
>DAOPYU010000346.1:0-5000 GCA_035353095.1 Candidatus Sumerlaeota bacterium
TTTGATCCAATCGGGACAACCTGAAAACCGCAGTTGAGGGCCGAAAACGAGTCTTTTGTGTGTTATGGCGCGAAAACGGTTTGGGCTCCCTCACCTTTTGGGTGAGGCCAATCAGGAGATTGGCGCTCCCGGGAACCGCTTTCTCCCCCTGAAAGGAAAGCCGTGGCTGGGATGTTCAACTGCGGTAACTCAGAGGTGATCCGCCAGTTTGGTGATAATCTCATCGGCCAGCAGACGGGTGGTTTTCCCCGCGACGTAGTTTGGGGAGAACACGAAGAAGTTCAGCCCTCCGTGCGGGTTACCGGAGTATTTCTGCTTGGCGCTAAACTGGACGACCTGCGTTTTCTTCCCCAGATCCGTCACCGCACAATCGGCCTGGAGCGTCACGTACCCGGCCATGTAGTCACATACGGCGTAGTCGTCGGAATACCACGTGGGCCAATCGCCGAAAAGGTACCGCAACAGACCGTTGCCTTTCTCATAGTTCGTCAGGGAACAACTGATCTGATAGACGGTCTTGTCGGTCTTCAGATAGAAATTGACATCCTCGAGTCTGTCCGACACGAGGAAAGTTCGATCGGGAATTGCCAGAATACGCTTGTACACACTCTCATGGAAATCCCGGGCCAGAGTCTGTGTGAAAGACGTGTCCTCGCTCTCCCGGCTGGCAGCCAGAGCCCCTCCCACCCGCACGACCGGATCCACATAAATCAGGTAAGGCGCGTTGGGATTGGGGGCTTTCTTGGGCGAATTGGGCGTTGTTTTCTGGAATGAGGCGCACCCACAGACCAGGAACAAGGATAGAAACACAAATATCAGACGCCGCATAATAGAGAGTCTCCTCTTCAGTCAGAAAAAAGTTGCTCCCCACAAGGGAGAACCCAAGAGGGGAGCAATCTTGTACCACGTCAACTTTTCAAGCAATTCCCCTGAAGCGGAATTACTTTTTGATTTCCTGTTTTTCGATCTTCACTTCGGGCCAAATCACCACGCTGGCGCGACGGTTCTGTTTCTTGCCGTCGGCGGTGGCGTTGTCCGCACGGGGCTGGAACTGACCGAAGCTCAGAGCGCCCAGACGTTTCGGATCCACGTTGCACTTCTCGGACAGATAGTGCGTGATGGCCAGCGAACGAGCGGCGCCCAGTTCCCAGTTCGACTTCCAGTTGGAGTACTTGATCGGATCGCTGTCCGTGTGACCTTCGATGAAGATGGCGCTCTTGGCATAGTCGCCATTGAGCTGCTTGGCCATTTCCTGCAGGGCCTTCTCACCCTCGGGCGTCAGTTTGGCGCGGCCGGGCTTGAAGAGTTCTTCGGCGCCCATCGTCACCGTGATCGGCTTGACCGGCTGTCCCTTGGCCAGTTCAGCTTTCAGCCGTTCGATTTCCGCTTCGAGTTCCTTGATGCGTTTGTCACGATCCGCCAGTTGCTTTTCCAAGTCTTTGATCTTCGCATCGGTGGCTTTCTGATCGATGATGTCCCCGATCAGGGCACCGGTCAAACCACCCGCCGCCATCCCGATGAAGGCGCCTTCCGCCGTGTCGATCGTGCCGACTTCGTGCGCCCATGGCCCGCCGATCGCGGCGCCGACCAGACCACCACCCGCCGCCCACTTCTGCGTCGTGGTGCAGCCAGTCATCATTGTCATGACTACCAGGCACAACACCAATGCTTTCAGTCCATTTGCCAGTCTCATTTTCACCCTCCCGAGTCTCTCAAAATAAAATGCCGTCAACTACCTCTTGCGCTTGGCTCTCACCTTGCATGGTGATCTGATTTGAAAAATACCACACAGGCCGTTCAGACCACAACAATTTTTTGCAAGTATTTTTTGGGCTAGATCGCACATGAGGTCGAAATAGCCCGAATTCCCCCAGGTGGGGATCGGCACGGGACGAATTAAACACCCCCCTGTCCCGTTTCTCAATCCAGGGACAGCCCGAAACGAACTCCACACCCTTTCCGGGTCGAATCCGCAGCGGGCGCGCTTGTCCGCGATTTACCGGCAAGAACTTCTTGCATGTTTTGGGGTTGCCTGCGAATATTCTCTGTGGCTCTTCAGAAGTTCAAAGAAACGGCTGAGGAGTGGGGGAAGAAATTGAACCCGGCGCCACGTCCGCTCTTTAATGACAAGGGGCGAAGGGCGCCGGGAATCAGGAAAAGAATGCAATGGTGGATGCGGAACCAAACCTGCCGTTTCCGTTGACACGCGAGGGAATTCGTCCCTTCGTGGGAGCCTGTTTTCACCCCGCGCGATCGAGCGGTCAGGCGGATGTGTATGCCATGACGGGCGGGGCGGACGGCTGGGTGCTGAAGGATTTCTCGCGCCGGCCCTGGTGGATGCGGGTGCTGGTGAATCGGCGTGCCCTGCAACGCGAAGCGCGGGCGCTCGAGGCCCTGCAGGGCCTGCCCGGCCTGCCCGGCATCGCCGGAGTGATCGGACAGGACGCGCTGCTCATCGAACGGCTGGATGCGGATCGTCTCCCCCACCGCGAGGAGGCGGCTCCGTCGGCTCTTTTTTTCGAACGCCTGAATGCTTTGGTGACCGAAATGCACCGGCGCGGATGGTCGCACGGAGACTTGCGGCGCAAGAATATCCTGTTGAACAAATCGGAACAACCGTACCTGATTGACTTTGCCACAGCGGTCCATCTGCCTCCCCAGGCGGGCGTTCTGCGCCGTTGGATCTTCGAACGCCTCCTCGAAGTGGACCGGATCAACCTGGCGCGCATCAAGGAATCGTATCGTCCGGAAGACTTGACGGACGCGGAACGGCATCTGGTGGAACGCCAGCCCTGGCACTGGCGCATCGGCCACTGGTTCCGCAAGAATGTGTACCGCCCGCTGAAACCCCGACACCG
Organism: Candidatus Sumerlaeota bacterium; assembly: GCA_035353095.1. Taxonomy (GTDB): domain Bacteria; phylum Sumerlaeota; class Sumerlaeia; order UBA8349; family UBA8349; genus DAOPYU01. Next base: position 2,859 of record DAOPYU010000346.1, read on the forward strand.
GCGCGAAACATGGGAACGAATCCGGGGAAAACTGGGACTGGGCCGACATTGAACGGCCCATCGGACAGATGGAAATACGAAAAATAACCAGGCCGAAGAGGGGAAGTGCCAGGTGGGCTTCGCCCTTCGGCGCCTGAAAAAGGAAGATGAAATCGCTCATGGATGCTGATCGCTTAAAAGAAACCGCGGAAGAATGTATTCGGCGCAGAGACTTCGCCGAAGCCAAGGCCTTGTTGAAAAAAGCGGCGGAACTGGCGCCGTTGCGTAACGATATCCGAGACCTGCTGTTCCACGTGTCGCAGATCGAGGTATCGGGCGGACGCAGACGACGGGGCGTCAGCCCGGACAACGGCGACTCCGGTTCCGGAATGCGCGTCTGGATCTGGGTCATTGTTTATATTGTCTCGGTTCTGGCGGCGGGGGCAGGAGGATTCTGGGCCGGACGCTATCTGGATTGGGGATCGGTCTCGAGTTCCAAAATGAATGAGGAATCGCCGGACGGTTCCTCAAAGGGGGAAAGCGAGACCCCCTCCTCTGGGGACACGCAGTCTCCCCTGGGAGGGGGAGGAAAGATCGTGTCGGAGCGTGAGCGCGCGGAAAATGGTTTTCTGGAACGGTCCCCCGACCACTCGGGGACGCGAGGCGACATTCCGGAAGACGCCGGCGGAGCGGTGGACCCCGGCGCCCAACACCGGGAAAACGCGCAGGCGGAAATTCAGGCCCTGATGAAAGACGCGAAGTATTCCGACGCCATCCAGAAACTCGAAGAGATGATGAAAGCGAAATCGGACCCGATCGAAGCGCGAAAATTGCGCGAGAATCTGGCTCGGTGTCACTACCTGCTGGGGAAACAGACCATGGCGAACAACGATTTCGACATGGCCATCGGACAGATGAAACGGGCCATCGAAATAGACGGAGCCGAGGCGGATTACTTCTGTGGCCTGGGAGAGGCGTATTGCCAGCGCGGACCACGCCCGACCGGAGGCAAGGACGATTACGAACTGGCCCGGCAGGCTCTGGAAAAAGCCCTGGCCTTGAATAAAGACCACCTGGCCAGCTACGACATTCTGGGGTTGACGTACCTGCGGATGGGCAATCAGGTCAAGGCCGCCGAGCAATACCAGACAATCATCAAGAAAGCGCCCAAGTCCAAGGAAGCCGAAAAGGCCCGGACGGCGTTGCGCAGCAATGGCATGAGAGTGCCGGAATAACGAATACGGACGGGGTCGGAAGGGATTCCGGGAAAGGGCAAGCGGACGGATGGGAAAGAAATCGAGCGCCAACGGGAAATATTTCGAGACCACGGTGTCCAAAATCTTCTCGGACGTCCATCTCGAACACCTGCTGGCCCTGGCGCCCTCCATTCTGGCGGCGGACTTTGCCAACCTGGCGGCTGAAATCCGCCGGGTGGGACGCAAAAGAGTCCGCTGGATTCATGTGGATGTCATGGACGGCCATTTCGTGCCGAACCTGTCGGTAGGTCCCCCGGTCGTCAAGGCCATTCGCACACTCTCCTCGCAACTGTTTCTCGATACGCACCTGATGCTCGACAATCCGATGGAGTACGTCGAGGCGTTTGTGCGCAGTGGGTCGGACCTGGTCAACATCCACGCCGAAGCGGTCTCGGACCTGCCCCGGGCGCTCAACAGCATCCGGCGGCTGGGAGTTCGGGTCGGAGTGACCATTAAACCCCAAACTCCGGTCAGCGCAATCGAGGCCGTACTCGACAAGGTGGACCTGGTTCTGGTCATGACGGTGGAACCGGGATTCGGGGGACAGGAATTGATTCCCGCGGCATTGAGCAAGGTGCGCCAGCTCGCGCGCCTGCGTGAGCAACGGGGCCTGCGCTTCCTGATTCAGGTGGACGGGGGCATTGACCCGAAAACCGCCGGCCTGGCGGTGGCGGCGGGCGCCAACGTCCTCGTGGCGGGTTCCGCCGTTTTCGGGCAGGGCGAAGTCAGCGCGAGCATTGATGCCCTGATGGAGGCGGCCCTGCAAATCTGAGTGGAAGGGCTGATGAGGGAAAAAAGGAGAAATACAGACATGCTCGAACGGCTGTGGGAAAAGGGCAAACGTTTTCTGGGAGTCGAATACCCGATCATCTCGGGAGGCATGACGTGGATCAGCAATTTTGAACTG
>DAOPYU010000347.1:0-4976 GCA_035353095.1 Candidatus Sumerlaeota bacterium
GAGCCGGAACCCGCAACGCCCCCTCCCCGGACGGAAGTCCCGGATGAACCGCCCCCGCCAGTCACCCAACCCACGGTCCGACCGAAGCCCCTCCCGCCTCCGGCCCCCTCGCCCGGGCGGGGCGGGAAACAGCACAAGCACCTGCAACAGATGCTCAAGCAGTGGGCGGAAGGGATGGGCTGGGGGGCCGAGATCGAGAAACAGATTCTGGAGGGGGCGGGCAGTGTGGATGTGGCCCTCAAGAAAGGCCCCGTGACCGTGGCCTGCGAAATCTCGGTCACGACCGGGATCGAGCAGGAGGTCGCCCACATCGAAAAATGCCTGAAGGCGGGGTTCACCTATGTCGTGGCCCTGTCCTCCGAGGCCAAACAGGTGGAAAAAATCCGGCAAGCGGCCCTGTCCCGGCTCGACGCGAATGTCCAGGACCGGGTTCGGTTCCTGACGGTCGAAGAATTTCTGTCCTTTATTGAGGAGATCGAGGCGCAGACGGCGAGCCACGAGTCCACGCATCGGGGCTACCGGGTCAGGGTCAAGTACAACCCGGTGGACGACAAGGAGAAGAAGGCCCGGAAACAGAACCTCTCCCAGGTCCTCCTCGATTCGCTCAAAAAGATGAAGAAATGATCGGTCGGGACAACGGGTTGCTCCCTGTCCTTTATCCGTGTCCCTTATCCGCCTCTGTTTCACTGGACAGGGGGACTATGGGACAAAATATCGGACAATACCCCTTGCCGCCAGGTTTTGATCAGGCCTAAAATGGAAAAAATGCAGACGGCAGGAGTCCTGTCATGTTGAAAAAGACCGCTCTCAATTCATCCGCCAAGCGTGTGGGGATCTGGATTCGGGTCTCCACTGAGGATCAGGCGCGGGGTGAAAGCCCGGAACACCATGAACAACGCGCCCGCCATTACGCGGAGTCCAAGGGTTGGACCATTGTCGAGGTTTACCATCTGGAAGGCGTTTCAGGCAAGACGGTTGTCCAACATGCCGAAGCCAAGCGGATGCTCAAGGACATCGAGCGGGGCCATATCACCGGCCTGATCTTCTCCAAACTGGCCCGGCTGGGACGCAACACCCGAGAACTCCTGGAATTCGCCGACTATTTTGAAAAACACAACGCCGACCTCATTTCTCTGCAGGAATCCATCGATCCCTCCACCCCGTCGGGCCGCCTGTTCTACACGATGATCGCCGCCATGGCCCACTGGGAACGCGAGGAAATCGCTTCGCGGGTCGCCGCCTCCGTTCCTATCCGAGCCCAACTTGGCAAACCTCTGGGCGGGGTAGCCCCTTATGGTTATCAGTGGAAGAACAAGAAACTGGTGATCCATCCCGAAGAAGCCCCTGTCCGCAAACTGGCCTATGAACTGTATGCCAAACACCAGCGGAAAAAGACGGTGGCGCGGCTACTCAATGAGATGGGTTATCGAGCACGCCAGCAGAGAGTTTTTCAGAGTGGAACCATCGAATGCATTATCAAGGATCCTACTGCAAAAGGGGTACGGCGAGCCAACTTCAGTACACGAGTGGGAGGAACAAAGGGCTGGGACTACAAACCCGAGAGCGAATGGGTCTTCTCGGAATGTGACCCCATTATCACCGAGGAATTATGGGATCGCTGCAATGCCATTCTGAGCCAGCAGAAATCAAGCAAGACCCCTCCTGCCAGGAAGCCGGTTCAACTTTTTGGGGGATTGACATGGTGCGGATTGTGCCAGAAGAAGATGTATGCGAAGTCAAGTACCCCCAAATATGTCTGTTCGAAGTGTAACAACAAGATAGCAACCGCGGATCTCGAGGACATTTTCGTCGAGCAAATCAAGGAATACCTCCTTTCCCCGACCGAAATTTCCCGTTACCTGGAGCAGGCGGATCGAACGATTCTGGAGAAAAAGCGACTTCTTGAGGTCTTGGAGAAGGAACGGATCTCAGTCCAGGAGGAGATGGATCAGATCTTCAAACTCTATATCAACAACAAGATCACGGATGATGAGTTTGGGGTAAGGTATCACCCCTACGAGGAACGAAAGGCACAACTGGGGAAGGAGATTCCTCAACTTCAGGCGGAAGTTGACTTCCTTAAAATCAACCTCCTTTCCAGTGATGAAATCCTGCATCAGGCTCGTGACTTGTATGGACGTTGGCCGGAACTCTCCCATGAAGACAAGTGTCAGGTGGTTCAGACGATTGTCGAGAAGATTATCATTGGAAAGGAAGACATTGAAATCCAACTCTATTATCTTCCCACCCTTCAAGAACCCATTGACGATCCTGTATCCAATTCATCAAATGGTGGAGGATCGGACTTTTTCCAAGACCCACCAGATTTCCTATCTCAAGAGAAATCAACCTCTCGGTTGATCTTCAAAAATCTGGCAAGATGGAATACGATCCCACTCGGTTCTGTCTGGTCGAGGTGTACCGCACGCCCGAGGACCAGCTGCGTCACCGCGAGACGGCGCATTATGCCACGTGGCGCGATGCGGTGGCCGACCTGATGGCGGAACCGCGTACCGCCGTAAAATACTCGGGGATTTTCCCGAATGACGAAGGGTGGGACTGACCATGCGTTTCGAATTTGCCACCGCCTCCCGCATTCTCTTTGGGCCGGGAACCGCTGCCGAAATCCCCACTGAAGCCGCGGCGCTCGGGAAGAAACCGCTCGTGGTTCTTGGGGCGAGCGGCACCCGACGCTACGCCTCCCTGATTGAAGCGCTCGGGCGAGCCGGGCTGGAGCCTGCGGTCTTTTGCGTACCGGGAGAACCGGACACCGGCTTGATCGAGCAGGGAGCCGCCGAGGCGCGCCGCGCCGGGTGCGATCTGGTGATCGCCATCGGAGGCGGGAGCGTGCTCGACGCGGGGAAAGCGATGGCCGCGCTTCTGACCAATCCCGGCGAACTGATGGATTACCTCGAGGTGGTGGGTCGCGCCCGCCCGCTCGAGCGTCCCGCCGCGCCCTGCATCGCGGTCCCCACCACTTCCGGCACCGGCGCGGAAGTTACGCGCAACGCCGTGCTCACATCGAAGGAACACCGCGTCAAGGTCAGCATGCGCAGTCCTTCGATGTTGCCGCGGCTGGCCGTGGTGGACCCGGAACTGGCCCTGTCGGTTCCCGCCGACGTGACGGCCGCGACGGGACTCGACGCTCTGACGCAACTGATCGAGGCGTTCACGTGCAACGCCCCCAACCCGATGACCGACGGGTTCTGCCGCGAGGGGATTCCACGGATCGTACGGTGGTTGCAGCGGGCCTGCGAAGCCGGTGACGACCGGGTCGCGCGCGAGAACATGGCCGTGGCGAGCCTCCTGAGCGGTCTTGCGCTGGCCAACGCCCGGCTGGGCGCGGTGCATGGCTTCGCCGGACCGATCGGCGGGATGTTCCCCGCGCCGCACGGCGCGGTCTGCGCCCGGTTGCTTCCCGGCGTGATGGAGGTCAACTGCCGGGCGCTGGCCGAGCGTGGGTTCGATTCTCCCGCCTGCGCGCGTTATCACGAACTGGCGCGTCTCTTCACTGGCCGTCCCAGCGCCCTAGCGCCGGACGGAGTGGCCTGGGTACGAAAACTCTGTGCGGATCTTAACGTACGTCCCCTCGCTTCCTTCGGAATCACCTCCGCCGACGTCCCCGCCCTCGTGGCCCAGGCGGGCAAGGCCAGCAGCATGAAGGGCAACCCGATCGCGCTGACCGAGAAGGAATTGACGGCCATCCTGATGAACGCGCTCTGATAGCTACGGTGGAGTTTGTTCTTGTTTTTCCCGGATACGAATGGGAATCTGTCCCCGCGATTGCAATTGCAAATACTGTAGCGAACCGAAAGAAGGGAAACCGATGTCGAAAAGAATCCGAGTCATCATGTTGTGCGCCAGTTTAATGGTCTCTGCCTTACCGGTGTTGGGGGGCGGGGGAAAAGCCGGGACCGAATGGAAAATCGGGGCGCCGATCGTGACCTACTGGGCGGGACCGGGGTGCAGAACGACGTTGGATGACCGGACCGTGGCGCAGCTCAAGGCGGGAGGGTGGAACCTCGGCTGGGCCAAGACACCCGAACAACTCGACCTCTACGAACGGCAGGGAATGCGGGCGATGCTCGAGATCGGGACGCCCGATATCAGCGATCCCGCACAGGCCAAGGCCCTCGAAGATTTGATCGGGCGGGCCCGGACGCATCCGGCGCTTTATGCCTACTATCTGACGGACGAACCCGGTTCCGGAGCGTTCCCCAAACTGGGCAAACTGGTCGCGTGGCTGCGCCAGCGCGATCCCGCGCATCTGGCCTACATCAACCTGTTCCCGACCTATGCCACCCCGGAACAATTGCAGGTTACCGACGACGCCTCGGAGCGCGCCCGGGTGGGGTACCCGATGGACTTCGCCGGTCTCCAGACCGACGACAAGACGGCGCTGCGGTACCGCGAGCATCTCCGGCAGTTTGTAAACGTGGTCCAGCCGGACCTGATCAGCTACGACCATTATCATTTCACGAAGGGGGGGGACGGCAAGCAGTATTTCCTCAACCTCGCGTTGATCCGCTCGGCGGCTCTGGCGGCGAAGAAGCCGTTCCTCAACATCATCCAGGCCTGTGAGTCGGAGGAAGGGTGGCGCTGGCCGAACGAGCAGGAACTGCGCTGGCTCACCTACACCTCGTTGGCCTACGGGGCGCAGGGGATCGCACATTTCCGCTACGACATGGGGTTCTGGAAGGATCCCAACGAGACCACAGCCCCCGTGCCCCTTTACTGGGCGGCCTCCACAATCAATCGCGAGTTCTGCGCCCTGGCCACGGAACTTCAGCCCCTGAAGTCCATCGGCGTGTACCACTGCGGGGCCGTGCCCCTGGGCGGAGAGCCATTGCCTCCGTCGAGCCTCTTCACGCCGGAACCGGCCTCGCAGGACGTTCTGCTGGGTTATTTCGGTAAATCCTCGAAGCGCCCCACTCATGTGATGGTGGTCAACCTGAACTACAAGAGCGCCGTCCCCG
>DAOPYU010000348.1:0-4970 GCA_035353095.1 Candidatus Sumerlaeota bacterium
CCGCATCCAGATCCAACTCGCCCACACCCCGCCGTCCGCACCCGAAACCTACCTCCTCGAATACCCCGAATGACCCCCTGTCCACAAATCCGCTCCCCCCCTTTTCCTGCGAAAAATACCCGCAGTTCATTATCAATTGTCAATTGTCCATTATCCATTCTCAACATACGCGTTGACATTCGGGGCCATTCCCGCCATATATTACTCGGGGAACTGCCCCCGTTCGAGCGCCCGGCAGCCGGGCGCGGCTCATGCCCTGTCCCGTGGAGACTGGCCCCATGTATCTGGAATTCTTCGGCCTCAACGAGGCTCCCTTCAACCTCACGCCCGACCCGCGCTTCCTCTACATGAGCCAGCGCCACCGGGAAGCGCTGGCCTCTCTCATCTACGGCATCAAGGAAAGTAAAGGCTTCATCGTTCTGACCGGTGAGATCGGGTCCGGCAAGACGACCCTCTGCCGCGCCTTCCTCCACGAACTCAAACACGAAACCACCAACGTCGCCCTGATTCTCAACTCCTATCTCGACGACGTGGAACTGCTCCAGGCCATCAACGACGAACTGGGGATAGACTCCGGTACCCGCTCGAAAAAGAAACTCATTGACCGCCTCAACCAGTTCCTTCTCGAGGAAAACGCCCTGGGCAAGACCACCATTCTCATCATTGACGAAGCCCAGAACCTCAGCACCGCGGTCCTCGAACAGATCCGCATGCTCAGCAACCTCGAAACCGAAACCTCGAAACTCATTCAGATCGCTCTGGTCGGGCAGCCCGAACTCAACGAACTGCTCAACCTGCCCAGCCTCGAACAACTCAACCAGCGCATCACCGTTCGCTACCACATCACCCCGCTCGACAAAACCGAACTCTACCCCTACATTCACCACCGCCTCGAGGTCGTCGGCGCCAAGGCCAACATCCACTTCACCACCCAGGCCCTCAACCGCATCTTCCACCTCACCAGTGGTATTCCCCGCAAGATCAACCTCCTGTGCGACCGCGCCCTCCTGGCGGCCTATGTCGCCGGGCAACTCCTCATAGACGCCAACGTCGTGGCCACGGCCTCCAAGGACGTCGGTTCCTTGAAGACCTCCACCTTTTCGCCCGGATTCAAGCGGGCCCTGGTTCTCCTCTCGGTCCTCCTGTTTTGTCTCATTCTGGGGGCGGGCGCTTTCCAGTCCAAAACGGTTCGGAAAATCCTGAGCGAAAACCTCGTCACCCTCCTCAACCAGACGGCCCCGAATGCTCAGACCGCCGACGCACCGGACAATCCGGCCGCTTCAACGGCCCCGGCTCCGGTCGTCACGCCGGGCCCCACACCGTCGGCAAGCGCCCGCCAGACCCTGCCCACCCTCGAGACACTCCCGAACCCCCAGACCGCCAAACCCGAATCCAATTGGTATTCCGACGAACACGCCATTGTTCGCGTCAACGATCCCGATTTCACCTCGATGGCCGCTCTGTTCACCGTCGCCAAACTCTGGAAACGGTCCTACGAGGATATCGCCCTCTTGCGCCAGTATCCCAAAGCCACTGTTCTGGGACTCAACATCCTCAAGATTTTCCGAAATCCCGATGTGGATCTCTGTTCTTTTGACCGCTCGGACGGATTGCGCGAACTCCTGGATCTGGATTTGCCCCTCGTACTCGAGGTGCAGGATTCCACGCAACACCTTTCTCCTTCCGTCGTGCTCGTTGGCCTTGACGGGCAGTTGGCCACCCTGGCCGATCCACTCCTCGGGCAGGTCCAACTGGGACTGCCCACTCTGGAATCGCTGGTCCGCAAGATCACCGTGGTGTATCTCGACCCCAACGACCTCGCCGCCCTGGCGCCTGGACAGCAGAATGACGGCGTGCCGATTCTCCGCGATTTCCTCGCCAGTCAGGGATGCCTCGACAACCCCTCCCGGAGCAATCCCCTCTTCACTCCCGACCTGTCCGATGCCCTCAAACGGTATCAAAAAAAGCTGGGCGTCCCCCAGACCGGTGCCATGAACGGTCCGCTCGCGGCGCGCATTGCCACCGCCCAGGCCGCCTTTGTGCCCCGCATTCAACACCGTGCGGAGCCCTTGTCCCTCACCCCTGAAAGGAAACCGGATGTCTGAAAAGAACTCTTTCCCCACCTCCGATTGTGACGCCGAGGGGCGGGAACCCAACCCGGCCCTCGTCCGGGTCGCAACCGAACTCCTCGTCCAGACGGGCGAAGATCTCAACCGCGAAGGCCTGTTGCGCACCCCCGAACGCTACGCCCGCAGCTGGGAATTCCTCACCGGCGGCTACAGCATAGATATTCCCGCGCTCATCAACGACGCCATCTTCACCGAAGCCTACGACGAAATCGTAGTCGTCAAGAATATCAATTTCTTCAGCCTCTGCGAACACCACCTCCTGCCCTTTTACGGCGTCTGCCATGTCGCCTATATCCCGCGCGGACGCCTCATCGGTCTGAGCAAGATCCCCCGCATTGTGGATGCCTTCTCGCGCCGCCTTCAGATCCAGGAACGCCTCACCCGCCAGATCGCCCAGTGCCTCAACGAGTACCTCAACCCCCTCGGAGTGGCCACTGTCATCGAAGCCCAGCACCTGTGCATGAGCATGCGAGGGGTTGAGAAACCCGCCGCCCGGACCACCACCAGCGAACTGACCGGCATTTTCAAGAAAAGCGCCAAGAGCCGGTCCGAAGTCATGACCCTCCTTGGCCTGAACCTCGGGGGGTAAATTCCCAGAGACGGCCCCTCCGGGAAAACCGTCCGCCGGTTCACAACCTCACAACACGGCGAAAAAAATCGGAACCGCAGTCCCCGCCCGGTTCTGGAGAATAAAGAGGGGGTGTTCTGTCTATCAGAACATTGTGAATATTTGGGTTGGGCTGAAATACGGAGCCCGCCGGATGGCGTGTGACCCGGACTGAATCCGGTGCCCCCCAAAAATACTTCTTGACCAGACTGCCGCATTTTCACTATAGGCGTGAGACTATGACTACGACTCCCCCCCCCTCCCAAACCCCCAAAACTCCCAAAACGGCCAAGCGCACGGTCAAAACCGCCAGCGCTGCCGCCAAACCGAAAGCGGCCACCCGCCGGACCAAGGCCTCGGACGACGTCGTCGTCGAGATGGCTCCGGTTAAAACCGCCCGGGCCAGGACCAAAGCCGCCAGCGCTTCGGGGCGCAACCTCGTGATCGTCGAGTCGCCCGCCAAGGCCAAGACGATCGAGCGCTATCTGGGCAAGGACTACAAAGTTCTTGCCTCGGTCGGGCACGTTATAGACCTCCCCCCGTCGAAAATGGGGGTCGAGATCGAAAACGACTTCAAACCCGAGTATGTCGTGATTCGGGGCAAGAAGAAAGTCCTGGATGAACTCAAGGCCGCCGCGGCCAACGCTCCGGCTGTCTATCTGGCCACTGACCCGGACCGCGAAGGAGAAGCCATCGCCTGGCACGTGGCCAACTACCTCAAGTTTCCCGAGGATCGCCTCCACCGCGCCACGTTCAATGAAATCACCAAAAGCGCCGTTCAGACCGCCATCGCCAACCCGTCGCGGGTCAACGAAAGCCTCTGCATGGCCCAGCAGACCCGTCGTATCCTCGACCGGCTCGTGGGCTACCAGATCAGCCCCCTCCTCTGGCGCAACGTCCAACGCGGCCTGAGCGCCGGGCGCGTCCAGTCGGTTGCCGTGCGCATCCTCTGCGAACGCGAAAAAGAAATCGAAAAATTCGTGCCCGAAGAATACTGGACCATCGAGATTGAAGCCGAGGGCAAGACCCCGCCCCCGTTCAAGATTCGGCTCTCCAAGATAGACGGCGCCAAGGCTGTCGTTTCCAGCCAGGAAGCGGCCGACCGGGTGCGCACCGACATTCAGGATCAGCCCCTGATTGTCAACGCCATCGTCAAGAAGCCCTATCGGCGCAATCCGCAGCCCCCGTTCATCACCAGCTCGCTCCAGCAGGAAGCCGCCCGCAAGTGCCGCTTCACCCCCAGCCGGACCATGACCATCGCGCAGGGGTTGTACGAAGGGGTCAACATCGGCCCCGAAGGCACCGTCGGTCTCATCACCTACATGCGTACCGACTCGACCCGTGTGGCCACGACCGCCGTGCAGGGGGTGCGCGCTTTCATCGAAAAAACCTTCGGGCCCAACTTCCTGCCCGAGACACCCAACGACTATCCCAGCAAAAAAGGCGCACAGGACGCCCACGAGGCCATCCGCCCCACGCTCCTCGACCGACCGCCTGAAACCCTCGAGGACTACCTCGACGCCGATCAACTCAAACTCTACCGGCTCATCTGGAGCCGATTCGTCGCCTCGCAGATGAAGCCGGCCCTCCTCGAACGCACCACCGTGGAAGTCCCCGTGTGCGACCAGCGGTACCTCTTTATTGCCACCGGTTCCGTCATCCTCTTCCCCGGCTTCCTCAGCGTGTACGAAGAAGGCCACGACGAACGCGACGGCCAGCAGACTTCCAACGAGGAAACCGCTGAACGCCTGCCTCAGCTCGCTCAGGGGGAACACCTCACACGGCGCGGTGAAATCGAGTGTGACCAGCATTTCACCCAGCCCCCGCCCCGCTTTTCCCTCAGCTCGCTCGTGCGCGAACTCGAGCGGCTGGGTATCGGACGTCCCTCGACCTACGCGGCCATTCTTTCCACCATTCAGGAAAAGAAATACGCCGAACTCCTCAAGGGCAATTTCCGCCCCACCGAACTGGGCCGGATCGTTACCGACATCCTCGTTGACAGCTTCCCCGAGATCCTCAACGTCGAGTTCACCGCCGAGATGGAAACCGAACTCGATGACATCGAAGAAGGCTCGCGCGAGTGGCTCGAGGTCATGCGCGGTTTCTACGACGGGTTCCGCCAGCGTCTCACCGTCGCCGAAAAGGAAATGAAAAGCCCCCGCGGGCTGGCCGAACCCACCGACATCCCCTGTGATCTGTGCGGCAAGACCATGCTCATCAAATGGGGCAAAAAC
>DAOPYU010000349.1:0-4963 GCA_035353095.1 Candidatus Sumerlaeota bacterium
GGTTTGCTGTATCTCGATGGTTTGGAGGTGGGAACAGGCGATTATACCGGTGCCAGTGATGTCTTCATGACCGCCAAAGTGGAATGGGGAAAGCGATGCAAAAACGAGGCTTGGTATACGGCATCAGATACCTTTCTGGAAAAAAGAGGTGTGGCTATTTTGCTAACCAATGGGGATCCTCATGATGTGTATCCACAAACGATCAGCGAGGATCCGGCTTCTTTTGCATACATTACTCCAACACCCGAGATGCCTGATATTCGGGCAACATTTTTGACCACTCCAGACATCAATTTGTCACAAGATCGAGTTACTTGGTTTGTCGATGTCAAGTTTAAGAAAGGTGAGCAAGACCAAAACTATCGTGAGTATTCAGAAGAAGATATGAATGCAGAGAGTGTCTGGTCAATCAAACCGGTCTTTAATGAGTTAAGAGGCGGGGAAGCTTATGTTTTCTGCTCGATCAATGGTCCACATGCGCGTAGCCTGAAACATAAATTCCAGATTCGGGGTTACAACCCCGGAGCATATGCGGCTAAAGCCTATTGCGACGACCATGACACCGACTCGGCCGGATACGAGCACTGGTACACCTATGCCATCTGTAAGCATGAATCGAAACAAACTCCACTTAGCACTGATATATATTACAATCAGTTCAACATTTGGTCAGGCAAGGAAGTGTTAAGGAAGACAGGACGAAATTATCTCAACGATGTCCTTCGTGTGTCCAATATGAATATAGATGAGGGGGGAACATTTGGCTGGGGGGTAGCTCAACTTACAAAGACTAGTGAGCCAGCGCCATGGTTTGGAGCAGAAGAAATCTGGAACTGGAAGAAAAATGTAGATGCTCTTGTAAAAAAAATGAAAGAGAAGAGAGCGGACTCAATCAAGTTTATAAATGGGATTAAGAGAAAAAATCCATCTGTATATAACGAACCTTCCGAAACCGAACATCCGTATCCGCTATTTCGTACCCCTGTGGAGACAGCAGGGACAATTCAGGGTTACAATGGACTCTGTGGACCATTTGAAAACATAATTCGAGAGGATGGAAGTGCCACTACGATGAAATCATGCTGGGATATAGAGATTACGACTACAAATACATTATGGACTTTTTGCACTGGGGGTAGTAAAAAAAACTACGTACACAAAGTCTATATTGAACTAGAGTGACTGAAAAGGAGCCGAGTGTATATGAGGATAAGAATTGACCCTTTAACGATTGCCATTGGGGCTGTCTCTATATTTATCTTGTTGGGGATGTTTTCATTCGGCCAAGATTTGGTTGTAGATGACCCTTTTGTTCATTATCTTGAACACTATGACTTCATGGAAAAATCGGAGGTCCTGAGTTTTAATGTTGACATAACATCCGATGGGCAGCCAGACATTCTCATGAGTAGCAGCCCTGGTATTGTTGATATCTTTGGTGTTAACGTTTGGGCAGTCTATCGAAAAATACCTTCAGGTTATACGGTCCTTCAGATGAACGTATCGTTAGAAATTTCCACGATGCGATTTGTTGAGAAATTCCCAGGAATTGAAAAAAATGTTCTCTGTGGAAATGATTCGGCGGGTCGCTCAATGGAACCGACTGTCTTTTATTTCGATGGAAAACGTTTGCGAAGGGAATTTTTAGAAAAGCTGTTGAATGATCAAAAAGATGAGGCTGTTCGTGAAAAAATGAAAGAAGCTTTTACTAAAGGCATTCGGGTGTCTATATTACGATCCCCCATTGAGCAATACGCCGACAAATACACAATGAGACTGTACAAAGACCCTCAGCAATACTATCATGAGGATATGAAACCAGACGAATTTACATATATTGGTCCTAAAGCGGACGAAAGACGACAGAAGGCTATTGATTTCTATAACGCAAACTCAGAGAATGCGAAAAAATCCGTGATTCCAAATGACTCGAATACCAGCAAGACAAAAACGATGACCCAGAACGTGGTACCCACAACCACCCAAACCAGTGCTTCATTGGTTCCGGTTCATACTGTATCGGTGACACCCGTCCCCAAACAGGATATTCCGACAAGTCGGAACGCCGAGATGAACCCCACAACCTTTTCTCTGAAGACGTCCGAGGCATCGGCTTCCAATTCCTCGATTCCGCAGGTAAACCCCAGGCCGGATGTTTCAGAAAATGATCATTCTCTCCCAATCAGTTTAGTGATAGCCATTCTATGCGCCGGTGGTGTGGTGGCGCTGTTGATTGTATTGCGTACCCGCGAAAAATAGATGAAATCGGGCTATAAATCGGTAATCGGAAATCGGTGAAAATCAGGTGACACCACACCGAATTTGTCCGCTATCGGTTTCTCCCCGTCGCGTCAATAGACGACGAACTTTGCGGGGTGGGGAACGGGGATGGCGGTCACTTGAATGGTAAAAACCTGGGTCGTGTCGCCTTCGCTGTTCGTGGCGCGGACGGTGAGGGGACCGTGGGACCCGATGTCGGTTTTTGCGGGCACTCCGTACAGTCGGTCAATCCCGTCGAACACCAGCCAGGCGGGCAAGCCCTCGAGGGTGATCGTGGGGGCGGGATTGCCGAGGGCCGTGATGCGGTAGCTGTAGATGTGCGATTCCAGGACCGTCTCGACCGGCGTGCTGGTGATGGAGGGCTTCGTCAGGGCCGCGAACGCGACGCCGGGGGTGGGCGGTTCGGCGGCCCAGCTGGCCGGGTCGTTGCCCCAGAGCGTGACGCCGAGGCGCGTCAGCGAGCGGCCGCCGCCGTCGGCCAGGGTTGGCCAGGGCGCCTGGGCGCCGTACCGCACTTCGTCTTCGATCAGGTACGGGATGAAGGCGGGTTCGTTGGCGGGCGGGGTGTCCGGGCGCAACAATTGGACCGTTCCGCCCGCGTTGTTCAAGTGGCCGACATACGGCCCCACCATCGCGATCGGGTCGGAGAGGCCGTAGGCGGTCAGGAATGCGGCCTTCAGCGCGGTGTCGGTGGTTGGGTTGAAGGGTACCACCACGAGCGTCCCGTTGGGCGCCAGCGTCGTACCGGCGGCGAAGGTGAAATCCACCTCTTTGTTCAAGCGCCAGTTGGCCAGGTTGACTTCCGTCGCGGTGGGGTTGTGGATTTCGACGAATTCCAGTTGGTCCGCATTGGCCTGGGCGCCGGGGTTGTACTGGACTTCGCTGATGACGAGGGGGCCGACGCGCGGCCCGCTGTTGGCTGATCCGAAGGTCCGGGAGACCATCGGGTACAGATCGCCGGTCTGGTCGGGCCAGCGTCCGAACGATTCGCCGTCCGCCGCCGCGCCGAATGCCACGTGGTCCACGAACCGGTAGGTCCCGAGCCGGGTGGGGGCGAGCAGACAGGCGTCTTCGCCGTGCGCGCCGTCGAAGGAGAAGTCGTTCGGTCCGGGCGTCAGCGGCGTCGGGTTGAAGTCGGATTCGTCGAATGCCACATAGCCCCCCACGGGCAGGGGCGTGCTGACGGGCACTCGATACTTGAAGTAATTGCTGTTCGAATCGCTCAGATACCACCCTTCCAGATCCAGCGTGGCGGTGGTGACGTTCACCAGTTCGATCGAGTCGCTCAGGGGCGAGGTGGTGTGCGTCAGGACTTCGTTGATCTTCACCCAGGCGATCGGTTCGAGTCCCTTGCGTCCGGGCGAACCGTTGAATTCGGCGCTGGACCGCCAGGCGTTTCCGTTGGCGCAGGCGGTCGGCGAGGTGAGGGTGGCGTCAAGCGCTTCGAGCGAACTGCCATGCCCGTCGGCCCGGTCGGGCCAGTCGCCGGAATCCTGATAGGCGAAGCGCAGGACGGTCTTGCCCTGGGCGTCCTGGAGCCAGAGACTCTCCCCGCCGTTTGAGAGCGCCCCCGAATAGGGCCCCGCCACGGGGATGCCGGTCCCGTAACGCGACTGGAAAGCGGCGATGTTGCGCACGATCGCGACATACTGGCCGGGTTGCAGACGGGTGAGGGTGGCGGTGGTGGCTTCGCCCGGTCCGGCGGGCCAGGTGAAGGTCACCCCCTCGACAAACCGGATGCCCGGCAGGCTGAGCGGGGTGGAGCCGATGTTCTGGAGTTCGAGGTATTCGAAGTCGTCGCGGGTGAAGGGGCTTCCGGTGGGCGGAGCGGGCGGGTTGTACATCACCTCGGTGATGCGCAGGTTGTCCACGGCCGATCCGATGGTGAAGGTGGCCTCGGACAGGGCGCTCCACTCGGCGCCGTTGAGGACGCGGGCCTTGATATGGGTGGTCTCCGGAATGGAGAAGGGTCCCTTGTACTCGAGTGCCCCGGTGGTGACGGCGGTTTCGGTCGAGGCGCCCGTTCCGCTCACCAGTTCCGCCGAAATCAGAAAGTCCGTACTGGTCAGGGGCGTGTTGAGGCCTTGGATCGCCAGGATGTTGCGGCCCGGTTTGAGAAGATTCAGGTGTTGCGAGACGTCGTATTCCATGAAGTTGACCGCTTCCCCGTCCGCGTGTCCCTGGCCCGCTTCCGAATTCCAGACCGGGTCCTCCGTCGGGTAATTGGCCTGGGCGATCTTTGTCCCGTTCAGGTAGGCGTAGAACCCGTCGTCGAAGCGCATGCGCAGCGTCAGGTAGCTCAAGTCCTTCAACTGAGCGGCGTACGCGTCGAAGGGAATCCGGATGTAGCAGCTGCCCATCTTGTTGTACATGCCGTCACCCACCTTGATGCCGATGTACGACTCATAACCCGAACCGTTCTCATACCCCACGCCGAGTACACCCGGATTGCTCCAGGTGGCGCCACCGGACAGCGTACCGTAGTAGCCGTTACCTGAAAGGTCGCCCACCACGGCGCCTCCCACTTCGTCGAGGTCGTAGCGCGCCACCAGGTCGGTGGCGACCTCCTGACGGTTCAGAAGAGTGGCGATCTGGGTCGGGTTCAGGGCGACGGAATAGATCCGGACATCGTCGAGCGCGCCGGTGAAGGTCTCGGAGGCCCAGGTCTGGCTGGCGATGCCGA